>JBKBVA010000329.1:0-2312 GCA_046289665.1 Allosphingosinicella sp. | reverse complement strand
CCTGCCACCACCACGCGCGCGCGGCCGTGCCGGCGGAAGCCGGGGCGGTGCGGGCGAAGGCGAAGCGCGTCGTCATGGGTGAATGGCTAGGCGAGAGGGAGCCCGCGCGTCAACAAGGCTTTGCGCGCGCGGGCCATCCTTACGCCGCCAGCCTCTCCTCGACGTCCGCGACAGAAGGATCGAGGTCGGGCAGGCCGTCCAGTTTCTCGTAGAGCGCGGCGAAGTCGCCGCGCTGGACGAGCGCCAGGGCGTCCTCGAAGCGGTCGATGACGAAGTAGCTCTGCTGGAAGGCGTCGGTGCGGTAGCGGGTGCGCAGCACGCGCTCGAGGTCGAAGCCGACGCGGTGGGGCTTCGCGCTCTCCAGCGAGTAATGCGATTCGCCGAAGCTCGACAGGATGCCGGCGCCGTAGATGCGCAGCTTCCCATCCTCCCGCGCCAGGCCGAACTCGACCGTGTACCAGTAGAGCCGTGCCAGCCGGTGGAGCTGGCCCTGCTCGAGCGCCTGCAGCCCGAGCTCGCCCAGCGCCTGCATGAAATCGGCGACGGCGGGCTGGGCGAGGAGGGGGACGTGGCCGAACACGTCGTGGAAGACGTCCGGCTCTTCGAGATAGTCGAGCTGCTTCGCCTGCCGGATGAAGTTCCCGGCCGGGAAGCGGCGTTCGCTGAGGTGCCTGAAGAAGACGTCGTCGGGGACGAGGCCGGGGACGGCGACGACTGTCCAGCCGGTGCGGGCATGGAGCTTCTCGTTCAATTCATCGAAGTTCGGAACGCCCGGCCGCGAGAGGTGGAGCACCTCCAGGCTCTGCTCGAAGGCGGCGACGGCGCGGCCGTGGAGCAGGGTCTGCTGGCGCGCGAACAGAGTGTCCCAGACCCAATGGTCCTCGGCGGTGAGCTCGTCCCAATGCTGCGGCACCGTCCAGTCGGCGGCGGCGCCCGGCGGCGGCGTCGGCGAGGCGGCGGCGCCGTGGCGTTCCGGATGGGGGGTCTGCTGGTCGGTCATCGTCGGTTCCTCGGGGTTCGAAATGCAAAAAACCCCGCCGCGGGAGGTCCGGGCGGGGTCGGGATCGGTCGTGCTGTTGCTAGCGCGTCAGTCCGTCTCCGCCGGGGCGGTAAAATAGACGTAATAGGTCCAGGCAGCCGCGCCGGCGCCGCGCGGTGCGGTCGCAAGAGCCTCAAGGGCCGGAAGCGCGGTCCTGATCATCGGATCTTCCTCCTGCGCCGGAAAACGGGATCCTGTCAAGCGCCCGCGGACCCGCCGCGCCGAACGAGGCGCCTATGTGGTGAGGATGCCACGCAGCGCCGCGTCGCCGGACGGGGGCTCGTGCCCGAAGAGGAGCCGGAAGGCGGGACGGGCCTGGCCGATCAGCATCGTCAGCCCGTCCACCGCGCGGCCGCCATGCGCCTCCCCGACCTCGAGAAACGCCGTCTTCAGAGGCGTGTAGACCATGTCGAACAGGGTGGCGCCGGCGGCGTGGGCGGCGACCGAATCGAGCAAAGAGGGCGGCATCGGCGGCGATCCGGCCATGCCGAGCGGGCTGGCGTTGACGATCGCCGCGGCCCCTTCGAACGCGGCGCCGCAGTCGTCCATCGACGCGATCTCGACGCGCGTGCCGGCATGCGCGCCGGCCAGGGCTTCCGCCCTTTTGGGATCCCGAACGACGATAGTGAGCGTCCCGACGCGCCTCCCCACCAGGTAGCTCAGAGCGGCCCGCGCGCCTCCGCCGGCGCCGATCATCACCGCCCGGCCGCCGCCGAGCGGAGTGCCGTCGAGCGCGGCGGCGACGCCGAAGACGTCGGTATTGTGGCCGGTGAGGCCGTGGAGGCCCGGGACGACGCAGTTCACCGCGCCGATCGCCCGCGCCTGCGGGCTCCGCCGCGCCAGCAGGGGCAGGATCGCCTCCTTGTGCGGGATGGTGACGTTGCAGCCGCGCCAGCCGGGTTCGCCCTGCCGCGCGCGCAGGAAGTCGGCCAGATCTTCGGCCGGGACGCGGGTGGCGCGGTAATCCCCCTCGAGGCCGAGCTGCGCCAGCCAGTGCGCGTGGATGAGGGGGGATTTCGAATGGGCGACCGGATCGCCGATCACCTCCGCCCAGGGGGTCACGGCCGGCCGTCGAGAAATGCCTCGACCTCCTCCAGCGCCACATCCCTGTCGACATAGGCTTGGCCGATGCCGCGGGCGAGGATGAAGGGGATGCGGCCGCCCCGCTTCTTCTTGTCGTGCCTCATGTGGGCGACCAAGGCGGCGCCGGGGGGGGGGGGGGTTTCCCCCTCCCCCCCCCCCTCCCCCCCCGTCAGCTCGATCCCCCCCGGCC
>JBKBVA010000328.1:0-2317 GCA_046289665.1 Allosphingosinicella sp. | reverse complement strand
CCCCTCGGCATCGACGCAGATGCCGTCGGGCGTATGGTCGCCCAGCTCCGCCCAGACGCGCCGGTTGGAGAGTGCGCCGTCCTCCGCAAGGTCGAAGGCGGTGAGGCGGTTGGCGAAGCTCTCGGCGACGATGAGGGTGCGCCCGTCCGGCAGCAGCGCGGTGCCGTTGGGGAAGATCAGCCCCTCGGCGGCGACGTGGACCGAACCGTCCGGCTCGACCCGCAGCAAGCTCGCCGGCCGCGGCTCGGCGCCGCCGAAAAAGTCGAAGCCGTGATGGCCGACCCAGGCGCGGCCCTGGCGGTCGACGAACAGCTCGTTGGCCGCGCCGACGCAGTGGGCCGAAAGATCGGCATGGAGATCGAGCGCCCCGCCCGCGCCGATCCGGTACAGCCGGAATTCGCGCTGCGAGACGACCAAAGGCGTGCCGTCGGGCAGGAAGCCGAGGCCGCCGGGCGTCCCCTCCACCCGGGCGACGACCTCGTGGCTTCCGTCGAGCGTGGCGCGGTGGACGGTGCCGGCGAAGAAATCGACGAACCACAGGCGCCCGCCGTGCCAGCGCGGCGCCTCCGCGAAACCGAGCCCGCCGACGATCGTCCTCAATCCGCTCATGCCGCCTCCACCACCTTTCCCTGGCGCAGCGCCTCGAGCTGGGCGTCGCTCGGAGGCGGCGCGTCATAGTCGCCGTAGATGATGCTCATCGCGCCGGGGTCGAGCGCCAGGCAGGTCTCGAGCGCCTCGGCCACCGCCGCATGCGTCTTGTGGTGCGCCGCCGCGACCTTGCCGTACATGCGCGAGGCGGTGATCACATATTCGTTGAAGTTGCGGATCCGCGCCTCATAGGGCTTGAGCGCCGCCGCCCGCGGCTTCTCGCCGGAGTCGAGCAGCGGCACGATGTGCCGCGCCGCATGGTGGGCGGCGCGCATCGCTATGTTCATGCCCATGCCGTAATAAGGCGGCGTCGTGTGCGCGCTGTCGCCGACCAGGACGACGCCGTCGGCGACATAGCTTTCGGCATGGTGGGTGAGGATCTTGTAGGTGTAGATGCCCTCGTCGAGCGGCTTCATCTTGTCGAAATAGGGGAAGCGCCGCTTCAGCTCCTCGTGCACCCGGGCGAGCCCGATTTCGCGCCACCGCTTCAGTTCGCCGGCCGCCGCCTGGACGGGGCAGCGGACATGCTCCGGCGTGATCGGGAACAGGCCGCAAAAGCCCTCCGGCCCCCAGATCTCGGTCTGGCGGTCGGCCGGCTGGTCCGGGCTGCGCTCGCAGGTCAGCATCAGGTAGGAATAGGGATAGGTGGCGATGTTCGTCCGGATCCCGGCGTCCTGGCGGATCATCGAACTGGTGCCGTCGCAGCCGGCGACCAGCCGCGCGTGGACGGTGATCGGCCCGTCGCGCCCGGTCGCGACGACGCCGCTCGCCATGCCGGAGGAATCGCGGACGAGGCCGGTCACCCGCACCCCGCGCAGAAATCGTACCTCCTCCACCCCCGCCGCCGTCTCGGCCAGCGCCGC
Source organism: Allosphingosinicella sp. (assembly GCA_046289665.1). Classification (GTDB taxonomy): domain Bacteria; phylum Pseudomonadota; class Alphaproteobacteria; order Sphingomonadales; family Sphingomonadaceae; genus Allosphingosinicella. The sequence goes on along the minus strand of JBKBVA010000328.1, from coordinate 806 downwards.
CTGGAGCAAGGGGTGCGGAAGGGCGATGCAGTAATTATAGGGTTCGGGGGCGGTCGCGGCGAGCGGCACCTCGGCAAGCGTCTCGCCCTCCGGCCCGAGCGCCAGCCAGTGGTGGAGCTCGATCGCGCCGCGCTTCCGGAAATTGTCAAGCGCGCCGACGGCGGCGAGCTCCTTCACCGTGCTCGGGCTGAGCAGGTCGCCGCGCTTCAGCTCCGGTATTTCCTTCTGCGTCTCGAGCAGGACCACGTCGAGCCCGCTGCCGCGCAGCTGGATCGCCAGCATCATGCCGGCCACCGCGCCGCCGACGATCACCACGTCGCATTTGATCTCGTTCATGCGTCCAGCCTCAGGTCTTGGCGCAGCACCCCGTCGCGGACGACCGGCTCGTCGTCGTCGAGGCGAATTGTGCAGTTGCGCATCGGAAGGTCGAAATGGCAGTCGGTGAAGCGGCCGGCCGCCGCGTTGGCCCCGGTCGAGAAGAGGAAGTTGCCGGCGAAGGCGCGCAGCTCGATGCCGTTGACGTCGGCCTTGTCGTACATGACGAGCGCGTCCCAGCGCGCCGCGGGGTTCATCCCCCAGCCGACATGGCTGGTGGCGTAGGCGTCGCGGCCGGGGAAGGCGGCGAAATAGCTGCGCATCAGCTCGGCATCGAGATTGTCGCCCTCGATTCCGGTCACGTAGTCGCCTTCGACGGTGAGCGTCACCGGCGCCTCGAAATAGCGCTTGAAGGTGAGGTTGGCGTCGCCCGGCATGAAGACGAGGCGGCCGTCGACGCTGCCCGGCGCCGGGTTGGCGAGGCAGAGGCC
>JBKBVA010000327.1:0-2322 GCA_046289665.1 Allosphingosinicella sp. | reverse complement strand
ATCGACCGCGCCCATTACGCCGAGGGGCTCGACCCCGAGGTCCGCGCGGCCCTTCAAGCCGCGATCGACGTCTATCGCTCCCTCGGAGCCGAGATCGTCGACGTCTCCCTGCCCAACCAGAAGCACAGCGTCGCGACTTACTACATCATCGCCCCGTGCGAGGCGAGCAGTAATCTCGCCAGGTATGACGGCATCCACTACGGCTATCGCGCGAAGTCGTTCGACGACATGATCGACCTCTACGCCCGCAGCCGCGGGGAGGCCTTCGGCGCCGAGGTGAAGCGGCGGATCATGATTGGCACCTATGTGCTCTCCGCCGGCTTCTACGACGCCTATTTCAACCAGGCGCAGAAGGTGCGGGCCCTGATCGCGCGCGATTTCGAGCGCGTGTTCGACGAGGTCGACCTGATCCTGACCCCGACCGCTCCGAGCGCAGCCTTCGCGCTTGGCGACAAGAGCTCGGATCCGCTCGCAATGTATCTCAACGACGTGTTCGCGGTGCCTGCGAGCCTCGCCGGCCTTCCCGCGATGTCGGTGCCCGCCGGCCTCGACGGCCAGGGCCTGCCGCTCGGCCTGCAGCTGATCGGCCGTCCGTTCGACGAGCAGGGCGTCCTCAACGCCGGCCTCGCGCTGGAAGAGCGCTCCGGCTTCAACCATCGCGCGGAGGCCTGGTGGTAATGTCCGACTATCGAATCCATAGCGCCACCGGCGAGTGGGAGGTCGTGATCGGCCTCGAGGTCCACGCCCAGGTCGTGTCCAACGCCAAGCTCTTCTCGGGGGCCGCGACCGAGTTCGGTGCCGAGCCGAACCAGCAGGTCAGCCTCGTCGACGCGGCCATGCCGGGCATGCTTCCGGTACTCAACGAGGAATGCGTCCGCCAGGCCGTGCGCACCGGCATGGCGCTGAATGCCCAGATCAATGCCTGGTCGCGCTTCGACCGGAAGAACTATTTCTATCCGGACCTTCCGCAGGGCTACCAGATCAGCCAGCTCTATCACCCGATCGTCGGAGAGGGCGTGATCGAGGTGCTGCTCGACGACAAGGACGAGAGCACCGCCAAGCAGATCGGCATCGAGCGGGTCCATCTCGAGCAGGATGCGGGCAAGATGCTCCACGACCAGCATCCGTCCTATTCCTATGTCGACCTCAACCGTTCGGGCGTCGCCTTGATGGAGATCGTGTCGAAGCCCGACATGCGTTCTCCCGAAGAAGCAGGGGCTTACGTCCGCAAATTGAGGTCGATTCTACGTTATGTCGGCTCGTGTGACGGCAATATGGAGCAGGGCTCGATGCGCGCCGACGTCAACGTCTCGGTCCGCAAGCCCGGCCAGCCGTTCGGCACCCGCACCGAGACCAAGAACGTCAATTCGGTCCGCTTCATCATGGCCGCGATCGAATATGAGGCGCGCCGACAGGTCGAGGTCCTCGAGGAGGGCGGCACGATCGTCCAGGAGACCCGGCTGTTCGACCCCGACAAGGGCGAGACTCGAAGCCTCCGCTCCAAGGAAGAAGCCCACGATTACCGCTACTTCCCGGACCCGGACCTGCTCCCGGTCGAGCTTTCGGACGCGTTCCTGAGCGAGTGTCGCGAGAGCCTGCCGGAGCTTCCCGACGCCAAGCGCCACCGCTACGAGCAGGAGCTCGGCCTCAGCGCCTACAACGCCGCGGTGCTAACCGCCGACGTGACTACGGCGCGGTGGTTCGAGGAATTGCTGGCCGCGACCGGCAAGGCCGGCCCCGAGATCGGCAAGGCGGCGTCCAACTGGGTCATCTCCGACCTGTTTGGCGCGTTGAACCGGCTCGGCCGCGACATCACCGATAGCCCGGTTTCGCCGAAGCAGGGCGCCGAGTTGCTGAGCCTCGTCGCCGACGGCACCCTGTCAGGTACGCTCGCCAAGCAGGTGTTTGAGATCATGCTCGAGACCGGCCAGGACCCGGGCGTCATCGTCGAGGAACGCGGGCTCAAGCAGACCTCGGATGCCGGCGCGATCGAGAAGGTCATCGCCGAGATCATGGCCGCCAACGCGGACAAGGTCGCCGAATATCGCGGCGGCAAGGACAAGCTCTTCGGCTTCTTCGTCGGTCAGACCATGAAGGCGATGGCCGGCAAGGCCAATCCGCAGGTGGTCAACGAGCTGCTCAAGAAGGCGCTCGGCTGAGCGAAGCGAGGAGGGGTGAGATGTCCACGAGTGCGAACCCCGAGCTCTACTACGTCCCCTACGAGGCGTTCCTGAGCGACCTTGAGGCGATCGCGCGCCAGCTCGACTCCGACAGCTGGAAGCCCGACTTCCTCGTCGGCGTCGGCCGCGGCGGCCTCGTCCC
>JBKBVA010000326.1:0-2360 GCA_046289665.1 Allosphingosinicella sp. | reverse complement strand
GCCGCCGCACCCGCCGCGCCAGCGGCGACGATGCGGAGATCGCGCCGGCCGCCTGAGCCGCACCGGCACAGCCGAAGGGGCGGCGGTTCTTCGGGACCGCCGCCCTTTTCGCGTCCGGCCGCCGTCACAAAAATGAAACAAGCCTGTCGCGCTTCTGTCACGGCGGCGCCCTAAATCGTTCATCGGCGGCCATGGTCCGGCTGCTTTCTCGACCGGGGGAAGGAAGATGCACGTGAAGATTGCCGCCGCCTTGCTGCTGACCAGCGCGCTCGCCGCACCCGCCTTCGCCCAGGCGCCCGCCCCCGCGTCCGCCGAGGACATCGCCGCCGAGCTCGCCGCGATGCGCGCCAAGATCGCCAGCCTCGAGGCGCAGGTCGCCGCGCTGCAGGCGGCGCCCGCCGCGCCCGCCCCGGCCGCCGCGCCCGCGCCGACGCAAATCGCGACCGCCGCGCCGGCCGCGAAGGAGAGCGCCGACAAGGTGACGCTGACCCCGTTCGGCCGGCTGCAGGTCGATACCGGCTACGTCTCGAGCCCGCGCGGCGTCTCCGACCCCGGCCTCGGCTGGGCGAGCGAGATCCGCCGCGCCCGGATCGGCGTCCAGGGCAAGATCCCCGGCGGCTTCGGCTACAAGATCGAGGCCGACTTCGCCGACAACGACATCGCCGTCACCGATGCCTGGCTCAGCTACGACGTCTCCAAGTCTCTCGGCCTCACCATCGGGCAGCAGAACAATTTCCAGTCGCTGGAGGAGCTGACCAGCTCGCGCTTCCTCTCCTTCCTGGAGCGGGCCGCCTTCACCGACGCCTTCGGCTTCGAGCGCCGCGTCGGCATCGGCGCCAGCTACGAGGCGGGCGACCTCGTCGCCCAGGCCGGAATCTTCACCGACGATATCGACGCGCTCACCGCCGACGAGAATGACAGCCTCAGCCTCGATGCGCGCCTCGTCTACGCGCCCGAGATCGCCGGCACCCGGCTCCATCTCGGCGGCTCCGCCCACTGGCGCGACCTCGGCGACGGCACCAACGTCCGCTACCGCCAGCGGCCGATGGTCCACACCACCGACGTCCGCTTCCTCGCCACCCCCGCCCTCGGGATCGAGACCGAGACGAGCTACGGCCTCGAGGCCGCCGCGATCCGCGGTCCGTTCCACTTTGCGGGCGAGGTGCACTGGCTGAAGGCTGCCCGCCCCGCCGGCGCCGACCCCAATTTCTTCGGCGGCTATGCCGAGGCGGGCTTCTACCTCACCGGCGAGACCCGCGCCTACAAGGGCGGCAAGTTCGACCGGACCAAGGTGCTGAGGCCGGTCGGCAAAGGCGGGCTCGGCGCCTTCCAGATCAACCTGCGCTACGACTATCTCGACCTCGTCGACGGCCCGGTCGTCGGCGGCCGCCAGTCGGGCTACCAGGCCTCTCTGGTGTGGATCCCGCAGAACCACGTTCGCTTCCTGCTCAATTACGGCCGCATGCAGTACGAGCAGGCGCCGATCGCCGCGGCGGGGGGCGATCTCGACTATGGCGTCGACGTGTTCGGCGCGCGGGCGCAGGTCGACTTCTGAGGTTGACACCCGGCGAGGGCTGGCGGAACGTCCCCCGTAACAATCACATGCGGGGGGATGGGCATGCGTGCTCTTGTGTTGCTTTCGGCTGTTCTGGCGGTGCCGGCCCTGGCGCAGAACGAGATCCCCCCGCCGGGCGAGACCGCCCAGGGCAACGTCTCGGTCACCATCTACAATAACGACCTCGCTCTGGTGCAGGACGAGCGGCGGCTGCCCATCCCGGCGGGCCGCTCGCGCCAGGAATTTCCCGACGTCTCGGCGCAGATCCAGGCGGAGACGGTGACGCTGTCCGGCCTCGGCATCGGCATCGTCGAGCAGAATTTCGACTACGACCTGCTCTCGCCCCAGGCGCTGATGCAGAAAGCGGTGGGCGAGACGATCACTCTGGTGCGCACCAACCCCGCCACCGGCGAGGAGACGCGCGAGCGCGCCCGGGTGCTCGCCGCCAATAACGGCGTCGTCCTCCAGATCGGCCCGCGCATCGAGGTGCTGCGCGACGACGGGCTGCCGGTCCGCGTCATCTTCGACAAGGTGCCGGAGAATCTGCGCGCCCGCCCGACTTTGTCGGTGACGGTGGAGAGCGAAAAAGGCGGCGCGCGCCCCGTCACGCTCACCTACCTCACCCCCGGCCTCGGCTGGAGCGCCGACTATGTCGCCTTGTTCGACGAGGCGGCGGGGCGGATGGACGTGCAGGGCTGGATCACGCTCACCAACAACAGCGGCACCACCTATACCAATGCCAACACGATGCTGGTCGCCGGCTCGGTCGGCCAGAATAGCGGCTATGGCGGCGGCGGCTACCGCC
>JBKBVA010000325.1:0-2442 GCA_046289665.1 Allosphingosinicella sp. | reverse complement strand
AGGTGCGGCTGGCGTCGGACTATGAAAGTCCCTTCCAGTGGTTGATCGGCGCCTTCTATTCGAAGACCGACCGCATCTATGCGCAGCGGCTTCCGACGCCCGGCTATGACGCCTTCACGGACGCGCGGTTCGGGTCCGGGACGTCGGCTGCGGTGGCGAACGGCTTCGGCCCGAATTCGCCGTACAATGCCGACCTTCCCTACGACATCCGCCAGACCGCGGTGTTCGGCGAGGCGAGCCTCGACATCACCGACCGACTGACGCTCACCGCGGGGGCGCGCTATTACGATTTCGAGGAAGAGCGTCGCTTCACCTCGGGAGGCCTGTTCTCCAACGGCGACGACCGCACCGACCGCACCGCATCGGACGGAATCAGCCCTCGCTTCATCGTCACTTACGAGGCGTCGGAAAGCGTCCGGTTCAACGCCCAGGTCGCGAAGGGCTTTCGTCTTGGCGGCGTGAACGATCCATTGAACCTGCCGCTGTGCACGCCGCAGGACGAGGCGATCTTCGGCAGTTTCCAGGACTATGACGACGAGACCCTGTGGAACTACGAGATCGGAGTCCGTGGCGAGCGTGGCGCTCTGAGCTTCGCGGCGGCCGGCTTCTACACGGACATCGACAATTTGCAGGTCACTCTCGACGCGGGCTCCTGCTCCTCGCGCATCGTGTTCAACGTGCCCAAGGCGCACACGATGGGCGCTGAGTTCGAGCTGTCGGCCTCCCCGGCGCAAGGCCTCGCCTTCTCGATTGCGGGCAGCTTTGTCGAGGCGGAGTTCGACTCGACGGTGGTCGATGGCACCGGTGCGGTGATCGGCGGAATCCGTGAAGGCAACCGCCTGCCGAGCGTTCCGGAGTTCCAGATTTCGGCGAGCGCGAGCTACACCTGGCCGGTCGCGTCGGGGGCCGAGGCCTATGTCGGCGCGTCGTTCCAGCATGTCGGCAGCCGCTTCACCCAGCCGAGCGACCAGGAGAACAATCCGCGCGCCTTCGTCCACGGCCTGCCGTTCGGCGGCGCGCCGGCCAATGCCGCGACGATCGTCGACCTGGAGCTGCCGGACTACAATCTGGTCAATCTCAGCGCCGGGATCGACTGGGACAACGGCTTCGGGGTGCAGGTCTACGCCAACAACCTGTTCGACGAGAATGCCCTGCTGTCGTTCGACCGCGAGCGCGGCGGCCGCGCGCGGCTCGGCTTCAACATCGGCAATCCACGCCAGATCGGCGTGACGGTGCGTAAGCGCTTCTAGGCGGGACAGGATGAGGCCGACGCGGCGCGAGCTGCTCGCCGGCACCGCGGCGGCCTCACTTTCCGCGGCGTCGGCGGCGCAGATCATCACCCGGCCCGCCGACGTTGCGGTGATCGGCGCCGGCGTGTTCGGCGCGTGGACGGCGAAGAAGCTTCAGGACGCCGGGCAGCGCGTGCTTCTGGTCGATCCATGGGGACCGGCCCATTCCCGCGCTTCGTCGGGCGGGGAGTCGCGAATGACCCGCGGGGCCTATGGCGCGGACGAGATCTACACGCGCATGGCCCTGTCCTCGCTGGCCGAGTGGCAATCGCTTTCAAGGATCACGGACCTACCGATCTTCGCGCCGACCGGCGTCCTGTTCTTCTTTCCCAACCGCGACCCGTATGCGCTGGCGACGATCGACGTGCATCGGCGCATGGGGCTTCCGACCGAAGTGCTGGACCGCGCCGAGATGAGCCGCCGCTTCGGCGCCATCAATTTCAACGGCGTCGAGATCGGGCTCTACGAGCCACAGTTCGGCGTGCTCATGGCGCGGCGGGCGGTGCAGAGCGTGGTCGCGCGCTTCATCGAGGCGGGCGGGACCTACCTCGCCGCGCAGGTCCTGCCGCCGGATTCCTCTCAGCGGGAATTGAGGCAGATCCACGCGTCCGGGCGGGTCATCACCGCCGACCGCTTCGTGTTCGCGGCCGGGCCATGGCTGCCGCGCCTGTTCCCCAACCTGCTCGAGCGGCGGATCACCCCGACGCGGCAGGAGGTGTTCTTCTTCCGCCCGCCCGCCGCCGACCCGCGCTTTCAGCCAGGCGGGCTGCCGGGTTGGGCCGATTTCAACGGGGGCGACCTCTTCTACGGAATGCCCGACCTCGAGGCGCGCGGATTCAAGATCGCGCGCGACACCCATGGGCCGGTCATGGACCCGGATCAGGGCGACCGCGTGTACTCTGCGGAAGCTCTGGCGCGGGTGCGGGCATTCATGACACGGCGATTCCCGCTGCTCGCCGACGCGCCGCTCAACGAGAGCCGGGTCTGCCAATATGAGAACAGCGCCAATGGCGACTTCCTGATCGACCGCCACCCGCGCTGGCCCAATGCGGTGCTGGTCGGCGCCGGCTCGGGCCACGGCTTCAAGATGGGCCCGGCGGTCGGCGCCTATGCCGCGGCCCTGGTCACCGGCGCGCCGCTATCGATCGAGCCG
>JBKBVA010000324.1:0-2543 GCA_046289665.1 Allosphingosinicella sp. | reverse complement strand
CTGGACGTAGCCGATCAGCCCCTCGAGATCGGGGAATTCGTCGTTGTGGAAGTGGACGAGCGCGCCCTTGGGGCCGACGTCGAGCTTCACCACGCAGGCCTTGCGGCAATTGAGCTTGGTCTCGATCACCTTGAGGAGGTTGTCCGTTTCCACCGGCAGCTTGCCGAAGCGGTCGATCAGCTCCGCCGCGAAGGCTTCGATCTCCGCCGGCTTCTCGAGCTCGTTCATCCGCCGGTAGAGGCCCATGCGCAGGTCGAGGTCCGGCACGTAGCTTTCGGGCAGCATGATCGGCGCATCGACGGTGATCTGCGGCGAGAAGTCGCCCGTCGCCTTGAGCGGCCCGCCCGCCTTGGCTTCGAGGATCGCATCTTCCAGCATCGACTGGTAGAGCTCGAAGCCGACTTCCTTGATGTGGCCGGATTGCTCGTCGCCGAGCAGATTGCCCGCGCCGCGTATGTCGAGATCGTGGCTGGCGAGCTGGAACCCGGCGCCGAGCGATTCGAGGTTGGCCAGCACCGTCAGCCTCTTGTCGGCCGCCTCGGTGACGCTGCGATTCTCCGCGGTGGTGAAATAGGCATAGGCCCGCGTCTTGGCGCGCCCGACGCGCCCCCTCAGCTGGTAGAGCTGGGCGAGGCCGAAGCGGTCGGCGCGGTGGATGATCAGCGTGTTGGCCGACGGGATGTCGAGCCCGCTCTCGACGATCGTGGTCGAGAGCAGCACGTCGTACTTGCGGTCGTAGAAAGCAGACATGCGCTCCTCGACCTCGGTGGGCGAGAGCTGGCCGTGGGCGGTGATGAAGCGCACCTCCGGCACCTCGTCGCGCAGGAACTGCTCGAGGTCCGGCAAGTCGGCGACGCGGGGCGCGACGAAATAGGTCTGGCCGCCGCGATAATGTTCGCGCAGCAAGGCTTCGCGGATCACCACCGGGTCCCAGGGCATCACATAGGTGCGCACCGCGAGGCGGTCGACCGGCGGCGTCTGGATGACGGAGAGCTCGCGCAGGCCCGACATCGCCATCTGCAAGGTACGCGGGATCGGCGTCGCGGTGAGGGTGAGGACGTGGACGTCCGCCCGCAGCGCCTTCAGCCTTTCCTTGTGGGTGACGCCGAAGCGCTGCTCCTCGTCGACGATGACGAGGCCGAGATTGTGGAACTCGATGCTCTTGGCGAGCAAGGCGTGGGTGCCGATGACGATGTCGATCTTGCCGGCTGCGATCCGGTCCTTCGTCTCCTTCGCCTCCTTGGGTGGGACCAGGCGGGAGAGGCGGCCGATCTCCATCGGGAAGCCCTGAAAACGCTCCTTGAAATTGTTGTAATGCTGGCGGGCGAGCAAGGTGGTCGGGCAGACGAGCGCCACCTGCATCCCCGCCATCGCCGCGATGAAGGCGGCGCGCAACGCCACCTCGGTCTTGCCGAAGCCGACGTCGCCGCAAACGAGGCGGTCCATCGGCTTGCCGGCGGCGAGGTCGTCGATGACGTCGGCGATGGCGCGGTCCTGGTCTTCCGTTTCCTCATAGGGAAAGCGGTCGACGAAGGCGGCATAGCCCGATTCGGGCTCGGCGACCGCGCCGGGGCGCAGCGCACGCTGCGCGGCGGTCTTGATCAGCTCGCCCGCAATCTCGCGGATCCGCTCCTTCATCTTCGCCTTGCGGCGCTGCCACGCCTCGCCGCCGAGCTTGTCGAGCGTCACCCCGTCGCTGTCGCTGCCGTAGCGCGAGAGGATGTCGATATTCTCGACCGGCACGTAGAGCTTGTCGCCGCCCGCATATTCGAGGGCGACGCAATCGTGCGGGGAGGTGCCGACCGGGATCTGGGTCAGCCCCTCGTAGCGGCCGATGCCGTGGTCGGCATGGACGACGAGGTCGCCGGGCGAGAGCGTCGCCAGCTCGCTGAGGAACGCGTCCTGGCTCTTCTTGCGCTTGCGGCGCCGGACCAGCCGGTCGCCGAGCATGTCCTGCTCGGTGAGGAGGGCGAGATCATTGGTGGTGAAGCCGTGGTCGAGCGGGAGGACGGCGAGCGCCACCCCGGCCGCGGCGGCGCCCTGCGCCTCCTGCCAGCTGTCGGCTTCCACCGCTTTCTTGAGGCCATGGTCGGCGAGCAGGCCCTTCAGGCGCTCGCGGGCGCCGCGCGAATAGCTGGCGAGGACGACCTTCTTCTTCGCGCGGCGGAGCTCGGCGACATGCGCCACCACCGCTTCGTAGACGTTGGCGTTCTGCGAGCGCTCCGGCGCGAAGTCGCGGGCGCCGTCGACCCCGAGGTCGAGGACGGTGGCGCTTTCGGGCTCGTGAAAGGGCGTGACGAGGTGGAGCGGGTGCTCCGCGATCGTCCGCTCCCATTCCTCGCGGCTGAAATAGAGCGTCTCGGGTGCCAGCGGCCGGTAGCTGCCGGGGTCGGCGGACTGGGCGCGCTTGCGGTTCTGATAGTAATCGGCGACCGCCTCGAACCGCGCCTCCGCGGCGCCCGCCGCCGGCGCGTCCCCCTCCGCCGCGATGGCGCGCGTGAGCGCTGCGGCATGGGCGCGCGCAAGCCAGCCGCCGCGGGCCG
>JBKBVA010000323.1:0-2583 GCA_046289665.1 Allosphingosinicella sp. | reverse complement strand
GCCTATCTCTCCACCGCGCGGGGGCCGGGATGGGGCCTGATCGCCTGCCGCACGGTGGCGAACTACCGCGTCGAGGATTGCGTCGCGCTCGACGAATATCCGCAGGGATCGCAGATCACCCGCGCCGTGCTGGCCGCGGCGTGGGAGTTCAGGGTGCGGCCGCCGCGGCTGGGCGGGAAGTCGCAGGTCGGCAGCTGGGTCAGGATCCGGATCGATTACGAGGTCGAGCGGCGTCAGCGGCCGTAGATGCGGTCGAGCAGCTGCGCGACCTCCACCAGCCGCCGCGCCTCCGGATCGAAGCGCGCCCCGGCGGCGAGGCGGGTCGCCCAGTCCGCGCCGGCGCGGCCGCCCCATGCGTCGGGCGGGCTCGCCAGCGTCTCGCGCGCGGTGCCGTTGAAGCGCTCCGCGGTAAAATCGTAGAAGGAGCCGCCAACGTTGCGCAGCGCCGCGCCGCCGCGCGTGCCGTAGAAATCCGCCGCAATGATCGCGTCGCAGCCGGCCGGGAGGCGCCACGAGCAGGCGAGGCGGACCGAGGCGCCGCTCTCCAGCTCGATCTGCGCCACGGCATAATCCTCCACCCTGCCCGCTTGCAGCGGGGCGCCCCCGGCGAGCAGCGTCGAGGAGACGGAGCGCACCTCGGGGAAATCCAGCGCCCAGAGCGCGAGGTCGGCGAGGTGGGAGCCGAGGTCCATCACGCAGCCGCCGCCGGCGAGGACGGGGTCGTAGAACCACGGCTTGTCCGGACCGTAGGCATTGTGGAAGGTCAGGTCGGCCGCGAAGACCTGGCCCAGTTCGCCGGCCTGCAGCAACTCGCGGATGCGGCGCATGCCGTCGGTGAAGCGGTAGGAGAAATCGACGGCGAGCAGCCGGTCGGCCCGCTCCGCCGCGTCCACCACCGCCTCCGCCTCCGCCGCGGTGCGGCCGAGCGGCTTCTGGCAGAAGACGGCGGCGCCGGCCTCCAGCGCGGCGATCGACTGGTCGGCATGGAGGGCGCTCGGCGTGGCGATGACGATGCCGTCGACGCCTTCGGCCAGCAGGCCCTCGAGGCCGTCGACGCATGTCGCGCCCGGCGCGAGCTTCAGCGCTTCTTCCCGGCATTCGTCGGAGGGATCCGCGATCGCGGCCGCTTCGACGGCGCCGGTGGCGAGCATCGCCTCCATCCGGTGACGGCCGATCCACCCGACGCCGAGAAAGCCCAGACGCGGCTTCGCGCTCACGGCGTCACCAGCGCCTTGAGGAAGCCTTCGGGGCGGTCGCGCGTGGCGTCGAGCGCCTCGCCGAGCCGGTCGAGCGGATAGCTGTGGGTGTAGAGCGGCGAGGGATCGAGCCGCCCCGACGCCACCGCCTCCACGGCCTCGCGGATCCCGTCGGTATAGGTTTGGGGGTCCCGCTCATGGGCATTGATGACGTCGATGCCGCGCCAGTTCCACAGCCACATGTTGACCTGCCTCGGCCCGTCCTGGTGGTAGCCCGCGACGATCAGCTTGCCGCGCTCCCTGACCAGCTCGGTGGCGAGGTCGAGCGGCCATTGCTTGCCGACCGCCTCGATCACGCGGTCGCAGAAGGCGCCGTCGGTGAGCGCCCTCACCTTGTCGATGATGGCATTGTGATCGTCCATCGGCACGACCTCCGCAGCGCCGAAGCGGCGGGCGATCTTGAGCGAGAAGGGACGGCGCGAAATCGCGATGACGCGGGCGCCGGCGTCGGTGGCGAGGCGGGTGAGGATCGCGCCCAGGAAGCCGATGCCGACGATCGCCACCGTCTGGCCGGCCTGGATGTCGCTCCGCCTGAAGATGTTCATCGCGCAGCCGAGCGGCTCGCCCGGAAACGGCTGGCCGGAAAGGCTGTCGGGCAGCTTCACGACGGCGTCCGCCTCGGCGAGGTCGTATTCGGCGTAGCTCTTGTAGGACAGAGCGGCGACGCGGTCTCCGACGGAGAGGCCTTCCACGCCCTCGCCCACCGCATCGACGATGCCCCAGCCTTCGTGGCCCAGCGCGCCGGGCTCGAGCGGGAATTCCTGCCATTCCGGCCCGGCCCAGGGGGTGAGGTTCGAGGCGCAGACGCCGCATCCTTCCAGCTTCACCCGCACCTGGCCGGGACCCGGCTCCGGCACCTGAACCGCGTCGACCCGCATCCGCCCCGGCCCTTCCAGAACCGCGGCCCGCATTTCATTCGTCAAAGAGCTACTCACCCCGATAAGAGACACTGAGGGCCCCGGACAGGCCCACGGCCGGGGAACGCCTCTTGTGCGGGAAGGTTGCGGCCGCGTAACCGACATCGGTGAGGATGGACCTGAAGCGTTCCTTTCCGCCGGTCGTCGACGCGAACACGCGGGTGCTCGTGCTCGGCAGCCTGCCGGGCGAGCAATCGCTGGCGCGGGCGCAATATTATGCGCATCCGCGCAACCATTTCTGGCGGCTGATCGGCGCGGTGGCGGGGGTGGAGCTGGCGGCGCTCGCCTATCCGGAGAGGCTGGAGGCGCTGCGCGCGGCGCGGATCGGCCTGTGGGACACGGTGGGATCGGCGCGGCGGACCGGCAGCCTCGACGGAGCGATACGCGACCACCGGCCGAACGCGCTGGGG
>JBKBVA010000322.1:0-2592 GCA_046289665.1 Allosphingosinicella sp. | reverse complement strand
CCTCCTCACCCTTGCGGCGGTCGTCGCAAGGGTGAGGAGGTGCAAGATCTGTTTCATCGAAATCGCCATGTCGCTGCTCGTCGCCGTCCCGTAGCCGCCGCGCGCGGCCGCGTCCACGCAAGGGGCGCTATGGCGCGCGCCGCAGGATCGGCTAAGAAGCGCGGACGCGAGCGCCAAAGGGCGACGGCAAAGGGAGGATCATGCGCGCGTTCGAACATTTCCCGAACCTGGTCACCATGTTCTTCACGCGCGCCGCCGAACGCGCCGACTCCCCCTTCCTGTGGGCGAAAAAGGACGGCAAATGGCAGTCGACCAGCTGGCGCGAGGCGGCGCGGCAGGTGGCGACGCTCGCCGCTGGGCTGAAGCGGATCGGCCTCAAGCCCGGCGACATGGTGATGCTGGTGTCGGAGAACCGGCCGGAATGGTGCATCGCCGACCTCGCCATCATGGCGGCGGGCTGCATCACCGTCCCCACCTACACGACCAACACCGAGCGCGACCACCAGCACATATTGGACGACAGCGGCGCCCGCGCCGTCATCGTCTCGACGCAGAAGCTGGCGCGCACGCTGCTGCCGGCCGCGATCCGCTCCAACCTGTGCGACCATGTCATCGGCATGGAGGCTCTGCCGGGCGGCCAGACCGGGAGCGTCGCCTTTCACGACTGGTCGGGCCTGATCGCGGGCGAGGATGCGGACGTCGCCGCCTGCGCGGCGGCGGCGGACTTCCGCCGCGACGACCTCGCCTGCATCATCTACACGTCGGGCACCGGCGGCGCGCCGCGCGGCGTGATGCTCCACCACGGCGCCATCCTCCACAATGTCGAAGGCTGCATCGCGGTCATCGAGGAGGATTTCGGCGTCGACGAGGAGGTGTTCCTCTCCTTCCTCCCGCCCAGCCATGCCTACGAGCATAGCGGCGGCCAGTTCTTCCCGATCGGGATCGGCGCCCAGATCTATTATGCCGAAGGGCTGGAGAAGCTCGCCTCCAACATCGAAGAGGTTCGCCCGACGCTGATGGTGGTGGTGCCGAGATTGTTCGAGGTGCTGCGGCAGCGCATCCTCAAGAATGTCGAGAAGCAGGGGAAGCTCACCAACTATCTGATGAAGCGCGCGCTCGAGATCGGCGCGAGGGACTATGCCGGCACCAAGACGCTCTGGGACCGGCCGATGGACCTGCTGCTCGACCGGCTGTTCCGGCCCAAGGTCAGCGCCAAGTTCGGCGGCCGGATCAAGGCGATGGTGTCGGGCGGCGCGCCGCTCAATCCCGACGTCGGGATCTTCTTCCACTCGATCGGGCTCACCCTGCTCCAGGGCTACGGCCAGACCGAGGCCGCGCCGGTGATCAGCTGCAACCGGCCCAAGGCGGGCGTGAAGATGGACACGGTCGGCCCGCCGCTCAAGAACACCGAGGTGAAGATCGCCGAGGACGGCGAGATCCTGGTGCGCGGCGAGCTGGTCATGAAGGGCTATTGGCGCAATCCGGACCTCACCGAGAAAGCGGTGCGCGACGGCTGGCTCCACACCGGCGACGTCGGCCATATCGACGCGGGCGGGCGCATCGTCATCACCGACCGCAAGAAGGACCTCATCGTCAACGACAAGGGCGACAACGTCTCGCCCCAGAAGGTGGAGGGCATGCTGACCCTCCAGCCCGAAATCCTCCAGGCGATGGTGGCGGGCGACCGGCGGCCGCACCTCGTCGGCCTGATCGTCCCCGATCCGGAATGGACGGCGGAGTGGGCGCAGGCCGCCGGCAAGCCGCGCGACCTCGCCGCCCTGCGCGACGATCCCGACTATCTGCGCGCCGTTTCGGCGGCGGTGGACCGGGTCAATGCCGAGCTTTCGGTGATCGAGAAGGTGCGCCGCTACATCCTCGCCGACGAGCCGTTCAGCGTCGAGAACCAGCAATTGACGCCGTCGATCAAGATCCGGCGCCATGTGCTGCGCGAGGTCTATGGCGAGCGGCTCGACGCGCTCTACAAGCGCTGATCATCCCGCGACGAGGGCGCGGGCGCCGGCTTTGGCGCTCAGCTCCCGCGCGGGCGGTAGGTCGTGAAGTCACCGAGGCCGCAGCCGCCGAACTGGGCGCCGCTCACCGGATCGAAGATGGTGACGATGTCGCCGCGGCAGAGCTGGGAGCTGGTCGTGCGGGTGCTGATCGCGCGGCCGTGGCGGATGCCGGTGCAGGCGGCGTCCGGCCGGTTGACGTAGATCGTGTCGCCGGGGCCTTCGAAGACGATGGCGCCGCCGACGCTCCTGTTGCCGCGCAGGTCGCGCGACGGCACGCAGGCCCGGGTCTCGCCCGCGACCATGCCGCTCAGTTCGCCGGCCAGGGCGGCCTCTTCCGACGCGGTGGGTTCGATCCCTTCGGCGGTGCAGGCGGCGGCGAGGCCGAGCGCGGCCAATGCGACTATCCTCTTCATCTTCGTCTCCTCACCCGTTCAACGCATGACGGGGGCCGCTGTTCAGCCTGGAAAATCGTCCTTCGCCCGCCGCCGCTCCGCCAGCTCCTCCGCGGTCGCCGCGCGCATGAACGGGTTGGTCGCCCGCTCGAGCGCGATGGTGGTGGGAACCGTCGCCTCGCCCTTCT
>JBKBVA010000321.1:0-2601 GCA_046289665.1 Allosphingosinicella sp. | reverse complement strand
CTTCAATGTTCGGATCGACCAGCTGCAGACCAATCTGCAGGCCGGCGTCCAGAGCGGCCGCATCACACGGAACGAAGCGCAGCCGCTTCGCGAGCAGATCCGTGCGCTCAACAACCTGGAGCGCCAGTTCAGCCGCGACGGCCTGAGCCGCGGCGAGCGCGACCAGCTGCAGCAGCGCGTCCAGACGCTGCGCCAGCAGATCCGCCTGGCGGAGCGGAACGGCGACAATCGCGGCCGCTACGACCGTGACGACCGCCGCTACGACCGCGGTTACGACAGCCGCTACGGCGGGCGCGACAATTTCACCTGCCACGTTCGCAGGAACGGCCGGATCACCGAATTCCGGATCTGATCCGACCCTAGCGGATCAGGAGAGCGCGTGGGGGCCTGAGGTTCCCGCGCGCTTTTTCGTGTCAGGCGTCGGCGCGAAGGCTCGCCGCGACCTCGCCGAGCTGCTCGGCGCAGGTGCCCCACCCCTCCTGGAAGCCCATCTTGGCGTGGACCTCGCGGTCCGCGGCGTTGCGGTGGAGCACCCTGGCGCGGTAGCGGGTCCGCCCCTCCCCCGCATCCTCGAGCGTGACGATCGCGGTGAAGGGGAAGCCGCCGCAGCCGTCCGGCTGCTCGGCTGCGGGGCGGTAGCCGGGCAGCAGAGCGCTGGTCCACACCACCTTCTCGCCCGGCACGATCTCGAGGAAGCAGCTGCTCCCGGCCTCGTCGAAGCCGTCCGGGCCGGTCATGCGGGTGTAGAAGGCTCCGCCCGGCACGAGTTCGATCTCGCATTCCGGCGTCTCGTAGGGCCGGGGCGCCCACCACTTCCTGACATGCTCGGCGCTGGTATAAGCGCGCCAGACGAGATCCCGCGGCGCCTCCAGCACGCGCTCCACCACCAGGTCGGTATCGTCAGCCATCCTTCGTCCCTTTCATGTCGTCCAGATAATCCTCGAAGCGGTCGAGCCGCCCTTCCCACAGCGCCCGCTGCGCCGCGATCCAGCTCTCGGCGGCGGCGAGCGCCCGCGGCTCCAGCCGGCAGGTGCGCACCCGCCCCTTCTTCTCGGAGCGCACCAGGCCGCTCGCCTCGAGCGCCTTGAGATGCTGGAGCACGGCGGGCAGGCTCATCGGCAGCGGCGCGGCCAGCTCGGTGACGCTCGCCGGGCCGCGGCTGAGGCGGGCGAGCATGCCGCGCCGGGCCGGATCGGCGAGCGCCTGGAAGGCGCGGTCGAGGGCAAGCGAATCGTTAAGCATGTGCTTTACTAACGCGTCGCCGGCCGCCGCGCAAGACAGCTAAGCCGTCGCTTAACTTTACAGCCGCAAGCGCGGTCTTTATCGGCGCGCCATGACGGTCCAGCCTTCCGATTCCATCCTCATCGTCGATTTCGGCAGCCAGGTGACGCAGCTCATCGCGCGCCGCGTGCGCGAAGCCGGCGTCTATTCCGAGATCGCCCCCTTCAGCCGCGCGCTCGAGGCCTATGAGCGGCTGCAGCCCAGGGGGATCATCTTGTCGGGCGGCCCGGCCTCGGTGACGCTGGAGGAAAGCCCCCGCGCCGATCCGTCGCTGTTCGAGGCGGGCGTGCCGATGCTCGGCATCTGCTACGGCCAGCAATTGATGGCCGAGCAACTGGGCGGCAAGGTCGTCACCGGCGACCATAGCGAGTTCGGCCGCGCCTTCATCGAGATCCGGGACGAATGCGCCCTGTTCGACGGCCTGTGGGCGCCCGGCGAGAAGCACCAGGTGTGGATGAGCCACGGCGACAAGGTCGAGGCGATCCCCGATGGCTTCCGCATCGTCGCCCAGTCGGACGGCGCCCCCTTCGCCGCAACCGCCGACGAGGCGCGGCGCTTCTACGGCGTCCAGTTCCATCCCGAGGTGGTCCACACGCCCGACGGCGCGCGCCTCATCGCCAATTTCGTCCGCCACGTCTGCGGCCTCTCCGGCGACTGGACGATGGCCGAGTTTCGCGACACCAAGATCGCCGAGATCCGCGCGCAGGTCGGCAAGGGCCGGGTGATCTGCGGCCTTTCGGGCGGCGTCGACAGCGCGGTCGCCGCCGTGCTGATCCACGAGGCGATCGGCGAGCAATTGACCTGCGTCTTCGTCGACCACGGGCTGATGCGCGCGCACGAGGCCGAGCAGGTGGTCGGCCTGTTCCGCGACAGCTACAACATCCCGCTCGTCCACGTCGACGCGGAGGAACTGTTCCTCTCCGGCCTCGCCGGCCTCACCGACCCGGAGGCCAAGCGCAAGTTCATCGGCAAGACCTTCATCGACGTGTTCGAGGAGGAAGCGCGCAAGATCGGCGGCGCCGATTTCCTCGCCCAGGGCACGCTCTATCCGGACGTGATCGAGAGCGTCAGCTTCACCGGCGGGCCGTCGGTGACGATCAAGAGCCACCACAATGTCGGCGGCCTGCCCGAGCGGATGAACATGCAGCTGGTCGAGCCCTTGCGCGAACTGTTCAAGGACGAGGTGCGCGCGCTCGGCGTCCGGCCTGCCGCGGAAGCGGAGGGGCACCCGGGCCTGCTGGCCCTGGTGGAGCTGCAAAATGGCGACCCGGCCAACGGCGGCGCGCCGCCCACCTATGTGCTGGGCACCGAAAACTTCTT
>JBKBVA010000320.1:0-2608 GCA_046289665.1 Allosphingosinicella sp. | reverse complement strand
GATCGGCACCGTGGTCCGCAACGAGATCACCGCCGGCCAGCCGGTCACCACCGGATCGCTGATCAAGCCGGGCGAGCGCGGGTTCCTCGCCGCTGCGCTCGGCCCGGGCATGCGCGCCATCACCGTTCCGGTCTCCGCCACCAGCGGCGTCGCCGGCTTCATCTTTCCGGGCGACCGCGTCGACCTCGTCCTCACCCAGGAAGTGAAGGGCGGCGGCGAAGGCGATCCGCTGCGGGTCTCCGAGACGATCATGCAGAATCTGCGCGTGCTCGCCACCGACAGGCGGATGAGCGTCGAGGGAGAGGACGGCAAGCCGGTGGTGCTCAACGCCTCCACCGTCACGCTCGAGACGACGCCGAAAATGGCCGAGAAGATCGCCGTCGCCCAGACCATCGGGCAGCTCTCGCTGTCGCTGCGCTCGATCGCCGACAATTCGGCCGAGCTGGAGCGGGCCATTGCGGCCGGCGAGGTGTCGGTGCCGGAGGGCACGGATCCCAGGGCGGAGCGGCGCATGCTGCTCGCCGTCGCCAACAAGCCGATCGATACGGGCCCCACCTACACGGTCGGCGCCGACGTCTCGCGCTTCCAGCGCAGCAGCGTGCCCGCCAAGCCCGCGAGCCGCAGCGCCGAACCGGTCAGCGAGATGGCCAGCGCCATCGGCTCGCTCGCCAACGCCGTCAGCGGCAAGAGCGACCAGCCCGCCGAAGCGGCTGTCCCCAAGGGGCCGGTCGTCCGGGTCTCGCGCGGCAACAACGTCACCCTCGTTCCGGTCGGAGCCAAATAAGATGAAGACCACGAACCCGCTCAGCCGCGCCGCCCTCGGCACCGCGATCGCCGCCGTCCTCGTGTCGGCCGTCGCCGCCACGGCGCCGGCTCCGGCCTTCGCCCAGGCGGCATCCAGCACCTACCGCCCGACGCAGCAGGTTCTCCTGTCGGTCGGCGAGGGGCAGCTGATCTCCCTCCCCCGCAACGTCGTCGACGTGTGGACCTCGAACCCCGGCGTCGCCGACGTCAACGTCAGCTCGCCGCGTCAGCTCGGCCTGTTCGGCAAGGAAGCGGGCGAGGCGACCGTGATCGCCACCGCCGCCGACGGCTCCGTCGTCTACGGCGCCAGCGTCCGCGTCAGCCAGAACATCAGCTCGGTCGACCAGGTGCTGAAGTCGGCGATGCCCGATGCGAACATCTCGGTCACCCATATCGGCCAGGTCGCGATCATGAACGGCACCGTCGCCTCACCCGAGGACAGCGCGCAGGCCGAACAGCTCGTGCGCATGCTGCTCAACCCCGGCGTCGATACCAACGCGCCCGGCGCGGTGCTCAAGATCATGCCGGTCAACCGGCTGAAGATGGCCACCCCGCTCCAGGTGATGCTGCAGGTCAAGATCGCCGAGGTCAGCCGCTCGCTGACCAGGCAGATCGGCGTCAATCTCGAGAATGTCGACCCGACCGGCGGCAGCACCGGCTTCGTCTTCAATCGCGGCCGCAACGTCGGCGAGTTCCTCCCGGGCGAACAGACGTTCCGCTTCACCCCGCCCGAGGGCACCTCCTCGATCGGACTGCGGCTCAACGACCTGTTCGGTCTCAACGTCGCCGGCGCGCTCGACCTCGACGAGAATGCGGGCCTGGTGACGGTGCTCGCGGAGCCGACGCTGACCGCTTTGTCGGGGGAGACCGCGAGCTTCCTCGCGGGCGGCGAGTTCCCGATCCCGACCGCGCAGGGCATCAACGGTACCTCGATCGAGTTCAAGGAATATGGCGTCAGCCTCGCCTTCACGCCGACGGTACTGGAAGGCGGCCGGATCTCGATGCGGGTGCGTCCGGAAGTGTCCGAACTCTCCTCCGTCGGCGCGATCCAGCTCAACGGCTTCCAGATCCCGTCGCTGACGACCCGCCGCACCGAGACGACGGTGGAGCTCGGCTCCGGCCAGAGCTTCATGATCGGCGGCCTGCTTTCGAACGGCGGCAACAACTCGGTGGAACGCACGCCCGGCCTCGGGAAGCTGCCGATCATCGGGGCGCTGTTCCGCTCCAACAGCTTCCGGCGCAACGAGACCGAACTGGTCATCGTCGTCACACCCTATCTGGTGCGGCCGGTCAATGCCGGTCAGATCGCTTTGCCGACCGACGGCTTCCGCAGCGCCAATACGGCGGAGCGCGTCCTCCTCGACCAGCCGCATTTTGGCCGGTCGGGCGGCGAGCGGCCCGGTCCCCGGCTGGCGCAGCCGGAGACGGTGGCGCCGGGCATCGGACCGATGGGCGCCGCCCCGGCTCCGCAGTCTCCCGGTCCGGCGCCCGCGCCGGAGCGCCAGGCCCAGCAGCAACCCGCCGTCCGCACCCAGGCCGCCTCGGCGGCTCCCGGGTTCAGCTTCTGATGATCGCGACCGATCGAAAGGACACCTTGCGTATGTCCCGCACCAAAGCGACCGCCCTCCTCCTCTCCGCCGGAGTCGTGCTCGGCGCCTGCACGCCCACCACGCGCGATGTCGACACCTTGCCGAACCGCAGCCTCTATTCGGTGAACCAGCCGGTGGTGGAACGCTCCGACTATGTGATCGACCTCGCCGGCAGCGGCGGCCTCGCGGAAGGCGAGCCCGACCGGCTTCATGCC
>JBKBVA010000031.1:0-14723 GCA_046289665.1 Allosphingosinicella sp. | reverse complement strand
GGACGGGGCTCCCGGCGGGCGCCTCGGACCTGAGCCGCGCGCCGCGTGCGGATCGGTACACGGCCGCGACGGTCGTGGTCGTCGACGGGCGGCCGCTGGTGGTGCAGCCCGAGGGCGCGCCGGCGGCGGCGCCGGCGTCTGCGCCGCCACCGGCACGGCCGCGGCGAGCGCCAGCGGCAGGATCAGCATCTTCTTCTTGTTCACCACGGTTGCTCCTTCTTCTCAGCCCCCCACGCCGAAAAGTCTTTGCGGGCAGCGGCCGGGTAGCGGGGCGGCCAGCCTGGCACTGTCGCCGCCCAGCGTGATCGGTCCGCCCTCCAGGTTGACGCGTTCCCCGATCGCCGCGCTGCGGCCGGCGAAGCGCAGCCGCCAGTCCGCGCCGGACGGCTCGAGACGGCTGCCGGCGGGAAGGACGGGCGTGAAGGTGCCGGCGTCGGCGCGGAAGACGACGCAGCCGTCGGCAATCTCGAAGCGGCCGGCGGTGAAGCCCTGCGGCAGCATCGGCCGGGCGATCGTGTTGACGGCCAGATAGGGGGACGAAGCGCCGGCCTGCCGCGGCTCGGCGGCTTTCGGTGCGGGCGTCGCGGGTGCCGACGCGCGCTTCTCCCCGGCGGCGGCGGCGGAGTCGGCCGCTGAAGCACGGGCGGGTTCGGCCCGTTCGTCGGTTTCGCTGCTTTGGGCGGGGGCGGATGGCTCCTGCGCCGCCGGTTCCGGCTCCCCGGCCGCGGGGGCCGGTTCGGCCGGTTCGTCGGCGGCATTCCGCTCGCCCCCGGCACAGGACATCAGACAGACGGTAAGCACAAGCCACGAATACTTCATGATCGGCATAGAATTGCTCCTCGACCTGTTGGTTCCTATTCATTGCGGAACCATCGCACGGAACTTGCTCCGCTTCGGAGACGCTTTCGGACATACTTCGTTCCACGACCGGCCATTGCCCGGAGGAGCACCGGGGCAGCGCACCGCCCGCGCCGCCCGCAGCCTCTCTCATTCGGATGGATTGGAGCGGCAACGGGACGCCGCAGTCGCCGCTGAGCCGCGCTTCGCGCGGGTCGATCCTGGTCCAGACGCATCACCGCTTCACCGGCGCGCGTCGATACGGCGCGCCTGGACTCGGGGACGGAGCCCCCGTCTTCACGGTGTGGTGGATATGGTTGCTGCCGAGGCTCGAGCCCGCTGGGCCGAGCAATCGGTGCGATCGAGGCCGCTCGAGTGTGAGCGTCGATCGGGACCTTTGGAAACGAAGCGCCGGCCTCAAGACCCGCCGGCCCCAAACGCAAATGAGGGCTGGTGTCGCCACCAGCCCCCACTGTTCCCGGTCGTCCGCTCCGCCGAAGCGGAGCTTGTCTTGCGGGAGCCGGTTCCGGCCGAGGCCTTGCGGCCCCGGTCGGTTCCGTCGCGGTTCCTTTGCCCGAAGGCGCCGGTTCCGCTATGCGGTTCCTTCTGCCCGAAGGCATAGGGTTCCGCGGGTGCGGCTCCTTCGCCCGAAGGCTCCGGTTCCGCGCCGCAAGTCCTTTGCCCGAAGGCGCCGGTCCTGCGGAGTGCGGTTCCTTCGCCGTGAGGCTCCGGTCCCGCTGCGGATCCTTGCCCGAAGGCCGGTGTCCGCTTTTGCACCTTCGCCGTGAGGCTCCGGTGCTTTGCGGTTCCCTCGCCCGAAGGCTCAGGTTCCGCTTCGCGGTTCCTTTGCCCGAAGGCTCCGGTTCCGCCGGACGGCTTGGGGAAAGTGGGTTCGGCATCGGCTTTCGCCTTTGCCTCGCGCTTCTTCCCCGGCCGCCCTACCTCGAATCTGCTTTAACATTCGTCCTTGCGGGCGTCTGTCGATGCCGACCTCGGCAGCGGCTGGTCGCTTTGCGGTCCGTTTCCGGTCCGCCGCTCTTCCGGCCACACAGACAAGGTGTCAGGCACATCCGAGTCGCGCCAGCGGAATCTGTCTGTGGATAACGGGGATATCGGGGACGAAAAAAGGGCGGCGCCCGAAGCCGGACGCCGCCCCTTTTCACCCGCTCCGCGCGAGGCGGAGGGGAAGAAGGCCGATTACTTCAGCTCGACGGTGCCGCCGGCTTCCTCGATCTTCTTCTTGATCTCTTCGGCCTCGGCCTTGTTCACGCCTTCCTTGATCGGCTTCGGAGCGCCTTCGACGAGCGCCTTGGCTTCGCCGAGGCCCAGGCCGGTGATGGCGCGGACTTCCTTGATGACGTTGATCTTCTTGCCGCCGTCGCCGGTGAGGATCACGTCGAATTCGGTCTTCTCTTCCTCGGCCGGGCCGGCACCGGCGCCGCCGCCGGCGGGACCGGCGACCGCAACCGCGGCGGCGGCCGAGACGCCCCAACGCTCTTCGAGCGCCTTGGCGAGATCGGCGGCTTCAAGGACGGTCAGCTCGGAGAGCTGGTCGACGAGGGAATTGATGTCTGCCATGTTAAGTCTCCATTCGTGGCCCGCAGGCCCTTTGGTTCAGTTCAGTTCGTAACGTTGAAAATCAGGCGTTCTCTTTGGCCGCATAGGCGCCGAAGACGCGGGCCAGCATTGCGCCCGGCTCGCTGACGACGCGGGCGATCTTGGTGGCCGGTGCCTGCACCAGGCCGATGATCGTCGCGCGCAGCTGGTCGAGCGAGGGCAGTTCGGCGAGCGCCTTGATGCCGTTCGCGTCGAGCACGGTGTCGCCCATCGCGCCGCCGACGATTTCGAACTTGTCGGTGGTCTTGGCGAAGTCCACCGCCACCTTCGCGGCCGACACCGGGTCGGACGAGGTGGCGAGCGCCGTCGGGCCGGTCAGCATGTCGCTGACGGGCGCGTAGGTGGTGCCCTCGAGCGCGATCAGGGTGAGCGTGTTCTTGGTCACCCGGAAGCTGGCGCCGGCTTCGCGCATGCGATTCCTGAGCGCGGTGGACTGGGCCACCGTCAGGCCGAGATTGCGGGTGACCACAACCACCTGCGTCTCGTCGAACGTCTGCTTCAGCGCGGCGATCTGCTCTGCTTTTTGAGCGCGATCCATATCTCTCTCCACTCATGCCCGCCGAAAGAGCCGGCGGGCGGCACATTGCGGCGCAAGGCAAGCCCGGCGCCGCGTCGAATGTCCGTGATGGGGAGGGAGGCCGGCACCCGAAGGCTGCCGGAAAAGCCGTGCGGCCAAGGCCGCGGCGGCGACATCTCTTTCCCCGTCTAGGCCGGATGATTAAGGGGCGGGCCCCACCGGCGGTCTCGGACGGAAGGCTCGGGGCGGGCGAACCCGTCCGAGCGAAGCGGCGCCTATAGCGGAAATTTCGCGCCGATCAAGGCCTTCCGCTCTACCCGCCTTCGCTCCGGGCGGGAGACCGGCACCGGCTGCCCGCGACGTGAACGAAAAAGGGGCCGAAGCGCCTTGCGCTCCGGCCCCCTTCTCACCCTGCCTCGAAAGGCGGCGGGGTTCAGGCGCCCGCCACCTCGGCGACGTCGACCTTGAGGCCCGGGCCCATCGTCGAGCTCATCGCGACCTTCTGGACGTACTTGCCCTTGGCGCCAGTCGGCTTGGCCTTGACGATCGCATCGACGAAGGCGTCGAAGTTGCGGCGCAGGTCCGCGTTCGAGAAGCTCGCCTTGCCGATGCCAGAGTGGATGATGCCGGCCTTTTCGACGCGGAACTCGACCTGGCCGCCCTTGGCCGCCTTAACGGCTTCGGTGACGTTCGGCGTGACGGTGCCGAGCTTCGGGTTCGGCATCAGGCCCTTGGGACCCAGCACCTTACCGAGGCGGCCGACGATGCCCATCATGTCGGGCGTCGCGATGACGCGGTCGAAATCGATGGTGCCGCCCTGGATGGTCTCCATCAGGTCTTCGGCGCCGACCACGTCCGCGCCCGCCTTCGTGGCTTCCTCGGCCTTGTCGCCGCGCGCGAACACCGCGACGCGGACGTCCTTGCCGGTGCCGGCGGGAAGGGTGACGACGCCGCGGACCATCTGGTCGGCGTGGCGCGGATCGACGCCGAGGTTGAGCGCAACCTCGATCGTCTCGTCGAACTTGGCGGTGGCGTTCGCCTTCAGCGTCTCAATCGCCTCGTCGACGCCGTACAGCCTGGTCCGGTCGACCGCGGTCTCGAGCGCCTTCTGCTTCTTCGTGAGCTTCGCCATGTCCTTAGCCCTCCACCACTTCGAGGCCCATCGCGCGGGCGGAGCCTTCGATGATCTTCGTCGCGGCGTCGAGATCGTTGGCGTTCAGATCCTTCATCTTGGTCTCGGCGATGTCGCGCAGCGCCGAGCGCTTGATGCGGCCGGCCGAGACCTTGCCCGGCTCCTTGGAGCCCGACCTGAGGTTCGCGGCCTTCTTGATGAGGAAGCTCGCCGGCGGCGTCTTGGTCTCGAAGGAGAAGGAACGGTCCGCATAGACGGTGATGATCGTGGGGATGGGCATACCCTTTTCCACGTCGCCGGTCTGGGCGTTGAACGCCTTGCAGAATTCCATGATGTTGACGCCGCGCTGACCCAGAGCAGGGCCGATCGGCGGCGACGGATTGGCGGCGCCCGCAGGCACCTGGAGCTTGATATAGCCCGTGATCTTCTTAGCCATGTTTCTCACTCTGTAATCGGCCGGCGGGGCCGCTCGCGCGGGTCCCGCAGCCGGGTTCAAGTTTAGCGGTCCAGGCGGCGGAGCCGTGCCCCGCCTCCCGCAATTTCCTCAGCCAGTGCGTTGGAAGGGTGCGCCCTTAGCCGAAATCGCCCCTCGGGCGCAAGCGCCCGCCGCTCAGGCCGCCTCGAGCAGGCGCGAGGCCTGGGCGCGGGCTTCGTCGGTGACTTCGGCGCCGGACAGCATCCGCGCGATCTCCTCGCGCCGCCGCGCCTCGTCGAGCGCGTGGACGCTGGTGCGGGTGACGAGGCCGTCATGGGCCTTCTCGATCAGCAGATGGTGCGCGCCGCGCGCGGCGACCTGCGGGCTGTGGGTGACGACGAGGAGCTGGGCGGACGCGGAGAGGCGGTGCAGCCGCTCGCCGATCGCGCTCGCCACGGCGCCGCCGACGCCGCGGTCGATCTCGTCGAAGATCATCGTCCCTGCCCCGCCCTGCTCGGCGAGCGCGACCTTCAGCGCCAGGATGAAGCGGGAAAGCTCGCCGCCGCTGGCGATCTTCGTCAGCGGCGCGAACGCCGCGCCGGGATTAGTCGAGACCTCGAACTCGACGCGGTCGCGGCCCCTGGCGCCCCACTGCGCCTCGGGCAGGGCGTCGACGACGGTGCGGAAGCGGGCGGCGTCGAGCTTGAGCGGCGCGAGCTCGTCCGCCACCGCCACGTCGAGGCGGAGCGCGGCCTCGGTGCGCGCCGCGCTGAGCCGCGCGGCTTCGGCTTCGTAGGCGGCGCGCGTCTCCCCGACCCGGGCCTCGAGCGCGGCGAGGCTGCGCCCGCCCGCCTCCAGCGCCGCGAGCCGGGCGGAGAGGGTCTCGGCGAGCGCGGGCAGCGCGTCCGGCTCGACCCGGTGCTTGCGGGCGAGGCCGCGAATCTCGAACAGCCGCGCCTCGGCCTCCTCGAGCCGCACCGGATCGTAAGCCAGAGCCTCGCCGGCCTCGGCGAGCCGGTCCTCCGCGTCGGAGGCTTCGATGAGGGCGCGGTCGAGGGCGGCGAGCGCCTCGGCGAGCCGCTCATGCTCCGGCGCGATGCGGTCGAGCCGGCGCGCCGCCTGGCGGAGCAGCGAGACGCCGCCTTCCGACCCGTCGAGCAGCTGCCCGACCGCGGCGATGTCCTCGGCGAGCCGCGCGCCCTTCTGCATATCGGCCCGCATGCCGGCGAGGGCTTCGTCCTCCCCGGCTACCGGCGCCAGAGCGGTGAGCTCGGCGACGGCATGTTCGAGCCACTCCCGGTCGCGTTCGGCGCTCTCCAGTTCGTCCTTCGCCCGGGCGAGCGCGGCCTCGGCCTCGCCCCAGGCACGGAAGGCGCTCTCCGCCGCGCCGGTGTCGATGCGGGCGAAGGCGTCGAGCAGAGCGCGGTGTCCGCGCGGATTGAGAAGGCCGCGATCGTCATGCTGCCCGTGGATCTCGACCAGAGTCGCGCCGAGGTCGCGCAGCAGGGCGACCGAGGCCGACTGGTCGTTGACGAGGGCCCGGCTGCCGCCGTCCGCCTTGACGATGCGGCGTATGACGAGCGGCTCGCCCGGCTCGCCGGACAGGCCGTTCTCTTCGAGCATCGCGCGGGCGGGATGATCGGCCGGAAGATCGAAGGCGACCGAGACCACCGCCTGCGCCTGGCCCTGGCGGACGAGGCCGCTGTCGGCGCGGGCGCCGAGCGCCAGGACCAAGGCGTCGAGCAGGATCGACTTGCCCGCCCCGGTCTCTCCGGTGAGCACGCCGAGGCCGGGGCCAAATTCGAGATCGAGGCTCTCGATCAGCACCACGTCGCGGATGGAAAGGCCGGTCAGCATGACGGCGCCCCGAGGCCGGAGCGCACCTGCCGCGTCGTCACGTCGCGAGATCCCGGCCGCCGCCG
Organism: Allosphingosinicella sp.; assembly: GCA_046289665.1. Taxonomy (GTDB): domain Bacteria; phylum Pseudomonadota; class Alphaproteobacteria; order Sphingomonadales; family Sphingomonadaceae; genus Allosphingosinicella. The sequence continues at coordinate 8,283 of JBKBVA010000031.1, read as the reverse complement.
GGACGACGTGCCGGCCACGTTCAGGCCGCGGGCGTTGCCGGCGCGTGCTTCTGCACGAGCGAATAGGCCCGTTCGTACCACTTGCTGCCGGGATAGTTGGCGCCGAGCACCGCCGCCGCCCGCCGCGCTTCCTCGGGAATGCCGAGGGCGAGATAGGATTCGGTGAGGCGCATCAGCGCTTCGGCCGCGTGGCTGGTGGTCTGATAGTCGTCGATGACGGTGCGGAAGCGCTGGACCGAGGCGAGCCACTGGTTGCGGCGCTGGTAGAAGCGGCCGATCTCCATCTCCTTGCCGGCCAGGTGATCGCGCACCAGGTCGATCTTGAGGCGGGCGTCGGCGGCGTAGCGCGTCTCCGGATAGCGGCGGACCAGCTCGCCCAGGGAATTGAGCGCCTGCATGGTGATGCTCTGATCGCGGGTCACGTCCTCGATCTGCTCGTAATAGGACAGAGCGATCAGATAATGGGCGTAGGGCGCGTCCTTGTTGCCGGGGTGGATGGCGAGGAAGCGGCGGGCCGATTCGACCGACTTGGTATAGTCCTTCGCGGCATAATAGCTGAACGCGCTCATCAGCTGCGCGCGGCGCGCCCAGATCGAATAGGGATGCTGGCGCTCGACCTCGTCGAAGATCGCGGCGGCCATGGCGTAGTCGCCGCGGTCGAGCCGGTTCTTCGCGAGGCTGTAGAGCGTGTTGACGTCGCGCGCGACGTAGGAGGTGTCGGCCCGCGTCCGGTTCGACTGGTTGGCGCAGGCGGCGAGGGGGAGGACGAGGGCCGTCACGAGGAGGGCGGCGGTCGGGCGGGTGAGAATGCGCGGCATGGACGGCTTCTTAGCGGAGGGTTTCGCGGAGGGAAAGCGGATAGGCAGAAGAGCGCCGCCACGATGAACGCCGGTTTAATGCTTTTCCGCTAGGCGGACCGGGATGCTGCGGGTGCTGACTCTCTCGACCCTGTTTCCGGACGCCTCGCGGCCGGGCTTTGGCCTGTTCGTCGAACGCCAGACGCTGGCGCTCGCGGCGCTGGGGACCGTCGCCGTGGAGGTGGTCGCGGCCCGGGGGCTGCCGCCCTGGCCGCTGACGCTCCACCCCCATTACCGGGCCCGCAGCCGATTGCCCGGGCGGGAGACGTGGAAGGGACTTACGGTCCACCGGCCGCGATTCACCGTCCTGCCGGGGACCGGCGCCGCGCGGACGGCGCGGGCCATGGCGACGGCCTTGCTGCCGCGGCTGCGCGCAACGCGGCGCGATTTCCCGTTCGATGTCATCGACGCCGAATTCTTCTGGCCGGACGGGGTCGCGGCGATGCATCTCGCCCGCGCGCTCCGCCTCCCCTTCTCGATCAAGGCGCGGGGGAGCGACATCCACTATTGGAGCGGCAATCCGGCGGTGCTGGCGCAGATGCGCGACGCGGCGGACGCCGCGGACGGGCTGTTGGCGGTGAGCGCAGGTTTGGAGCGCGACATGAAGGCACTTGGTCTCCATGGCGACAAGGTAAAGGTGCATTATACCGGGATCGATCTCGAGCGCTTCCGGCCGCGCGACCGGGCGGCGGCGAAGGCGGCGCTCGGCATCGCCGGTCCGCTCCTCGTCAGCGCCGGCGCCTTGATCCCGCTCAAGGGCCAGGCGCTCGCGATCGAGGCGATGGCGGCGCTGCCGGAGGCGACCTTGATGCTCGTCGGCGAGGGGCCGGAGCGCCCCGCGCTGGAGCGGCTGGCGAAGACCCGCGGCGTGGCGGAACGGGTGCGCTTTCTCGGCAGCCGGCCCCATGGCGAAATGGCCGCCCTGCTCGGCGCGGCGGACCTGATGGTGCTCCCTTCGCAGCGCGAAGGCCTCGCCAACATCTGGATCGAATCGCTCGCCTGCGGGACGCCGGTGCTGATCCCCGACGTGGGCGGCGCCCGCGAAGTGCTGGACCGACCCGAAGCGGGCCGCCTCGTGGCGCGGGACGCCGCCGCCATCGCCTCCGCAGCGCGCGAGATGCTCGCCGATCCGCCCGCCCAGGAGGCGGTGCGCAAGGCGGCGGAGCGCTTCAGCTGGAGCCGCAACGCCGCCGAACTGGCTGCGCACCTTAGCGCGCTGTCAGGCCAGCGGCATCAACGCGGCGGCGATCCAGCGTCCTTCGCCGCGCAGCAGGCCCCAGATGCGGGCGGCGGCGCGGCTGTCCATCACCTCGAGCCCGACGCCGCGCGCCTCCAGCCCGGCGCGTAGGGCGGCGGCGGGGAAGACCAGGCCGGGCCCGGTCCCCAGGAGGACGAATTCGGGTGCGGGATCGAGCGCGAGCAGGGCTTCGAGATCGGCAACCGCCAGGTCGCGCGGCGGCGGCGGCGCGGTCCATTCCTCGGCCCTCTGCGGGGTCAGCAGCAGCGCGCGATAGACGCCGCCGTCCACCGAGAAGCCGCCGCCGGTAAAGCCGCGGACGACCGGGCCGTCGGGCGCGGGTTCGCGCTCGAACGGCATCAGGGGCCTTCGTTGAAGCTTTGCACCCGCTCCGCATCGCCCGCCCCGGCCGTCTTCGGCACGAAGCTGTTCGACGTCACCTTCAGCCAGATCAGCCACGGCGCGGCGATGTAGATGGTCGAATAGGTGCCGACGATGACGCTGATCAGGAGCGCGGTGGTGAAGCTCGAAATCACTTCCGGCCCGAGCAGCATCAGCGAGCCGAGCGCGAGCAGCATCGACAGGTTGGTGGCGACGGTGCGCGACAGCGTCTCGTTCATCGACAGGTTGAGCAGCGAGCCGATTTCCATCTTGCGGTATTTTCGCAGATTCTCGCGGACGCGGTCGTAGATGACGATGGTGTCGTTGAGCGAGTAGCCGATCAGGGTGAGCAGCGCCGCGATGACGTTCAGGTCGAACTCCATCTGCGTCAGCGAGAAGAAGCCCAGGGTCAGCAACACGTCGTGGAACAGCGAGAACAGCGCGCCCACGCCGAACTGCCACTCGAAGCGGATCCAGATGTAGGCGGCGATGCCGATCATCGCGAGCAGCAGAGCGAGCGCGCCGTTGCGCATCAGCTCGCCGGAGACCTTGCCCGAGACGGTGTCGACCGATTCGATCTGCGCGCCGGGATAGCGCTGCTCGAGCGCGCCGCGCAGCTTGGACGCCGCCTGGTTCGCGCCTTCCTCGCCGCCTTCCGGCAGCGGCAGGCGGATCGCGACTTCGCGCGGCGAGCCGAATTCCTGGATGCTCGGCTCGCCGATGCCGAGGGCGCCGACATCTTCGCGCAAATTGTCGAGCGACGGCGGCTGCTGGAAGCTGACGCGCGTCACCTGCCCGCCGACGAAATCGACGCCGAGGTTCAGCCCCCTCGTTGAGAGGAGGAACACCGATGCGGCGAGCAGAAGGCCCGAGATGATGATCGCGACGGTGCGCCAGCGCAGGAAATCGATGTTGGTGTCGTCGGGGATGAGCTTCAAAAGACGCATGTCTTAAATCCTGAGCACGCTGGGGCGCTTGCGCAGCCAGATCGACACGAACATGCGCGTCACCGTGACGGCGGTGAACACCGAGGTGGCGATGCCGATCATCATCACGACGGCGAAGCCCTTCACGGGGCCGGAGCCGAAATAATAGAGCAGCACGCCGGCGATGACGTTGGTGATGTTCGCATCGAAGATCGCGGTGCGGGCTTCGTTATAGCCGTGCTCGATCGCGGCGATGACGCCGCGGCCGCGCCTCTGCTCCTCGCGGATGCGCTCGTTGATGATGACGTTGGCGTCGACCGCCGCGCCGACGGTGAGGACGAAGCCGGCGATGCCCGGCAGCGTCAGCGTCGCGAACGGCGCCATGATGCCGAGAATGATCAGCACGTTCAGGACCAGCGCGATGTCGGCATAGATGCCGAAGCGGCCGTAGGTGAGGAACATGAAGATGAGGATGGCGACCGAGCCGACGATGCCGGCGATCACGCCCTTCTCGATCGATTCCTTGCCGAGATCGGGGCCGACGGTGCGCTCCTCGACCACGGTGAGCTCGACCGGCAGGCGGCCCGATCGCAGCTGGATGGCGAGCTCGTTCGCCGTCTCGACGGTGAAATTGCCGGAAATCTGCGCCTGTCCGCCGAGGATCGGCTCGTTGATGTTGGGCGCCGAGATGACGACGTTGTCGAGGATGATCGCGAAGGGCTTGCCGACATTCTCCTGCGTGACGCGGGCGAAGGAGCGCGCGCCGCGGCTGTCGAAGGTGATCGACACGACCGGCTGGCCGTTCTCGTTGAACTGCTGCTGGGCGTCGATCAGCTCGTCGCCGCTGACCATCGCGCGGCGGGTGACGGCGATGGCGCCGCCGCCGAGTTGCGGCAGGACCTGACTGCCCGGCGGGGCACGGCCCTGGGCGATCTGCTCCGGATCGGCGTTGAGGTCGACCAGCTTGAATTCGAGCCGCGCGGTCTTGCCGAGCAGCTGCTTCAGCCCTTCGGGATCGTCGAGGCCGGGCACCTGGACGAGGATGCGGTCCGATCCCTGGCGGATGACGGTGACTTCGCGCGTGCCCTCGGGATCGACGCGGTTGTAGACCACCTCCCGGGCGGTATCCATCGCGGTGTCGAGCGCTTCCTCGAGGCCCGACTGGGTCGGCGTCATGACGATGCGGCTGCTGTCGAGCACGTCGACGTTCCAGGTCCGCTGGCCGCCGAAGCCGACCGGCTGGGTCTGGCGCCGCGCGATCTCGACGGCGGCGTCGACCTGCTGCGGGTTGCGCACCATGAAGGAGAGGCGGCCGCCGGAGGTCGAGATGTCGCCGATGTCGATGCGCGGGCTGTTGCGGCGCAGCTCCGTGCGGATCAGCCCTTCCATCTGCTCGAGCCGCTGGCGGGCAACGTCGCTCGTATCCGCTTCCAGCAGCAAGTGGCTGCCGCCGGCGAGATCGAGGCCGAGATTGACCTGCGTCGTCGGCAGGAAGGACGGCCATTTCGCGACCTGCTGCTCGGGAAAGAAGCTCGGGACGGCGAACGCCACCCCGACGACGCAGAGCAGGCTGACGAACCAGACCTTCCAGCGCGGAAAATCGAGCATCGGCTCAGTCGTTCGCCGGCTTGACGCCGTGCGGGCGCACGTCGCTGAGCATCGCCTTGACCACCTTGACGCGGACGCCGGTGGCGATCTCCACCTCGACCTCGTTGTCGTCCACCTTGGTGACCTTGCCGATCAGGCCGCCGCTGGTGATCGCGATGTCGTTCTTCTTCACCGCCGCGACCATGTCGCGGTGCGCCTTCATCCGGCGCTGCTGCGGGCGGATGAGCAGGAAGTAGAAGATGACGAAGATCAGAATCAGCGGGAAGATCTGCACCATGAACGAAGCGGTGCCCGAAGGGGCGGCTCCGGCGGATGCATAAGCAGGGGATGCGAACATTGATGTCTACCTGAAGAGGGGTACGCGCCGGGCGCGCGTCCAGACGCGGCGGGCGACTAACATGGCGGCGGCACTGTGCGCAAGCAAGGGCGGCAGGGCGCGCCGCGCAGCGCACCGCGGAGCGGCGACGCCGCCCCTGCCCTTCCAGCCTTGCCTTCCCCCGCCGCGCGCCCTAGATGCGCCGCACAGGCCCCGCCGGCGCGTCGCGCACGGCGGGATCCGCTCTGGTCGGGGCGTAGCGCAGCCTGGTAGCGCATCACACTGGGGGTGTGGGGGTCGCTGGTTCGAATCCAGTCGCCCCGACCATTTTCTTTTCCGCGGCAGCCGCGCGTCTCGCGCCGCCCGCATCCCGCCCGGCGCTAGCCCGGGATCGCCGCCTGCGGGGCGCGCGGACGCGCTTCGGCCGCGAGCACCTTCGTGTAGAGCTTGCCCACCCCGATCAGCGCCACGCCGAGGCAGAGGAAGGAGAGGATGCGCAGCACCCCTTCCAGCGCCGAGGCGTCGGAGAGGAAGACCTTGAGGATCGTGGCGGTGAGCAAGGCGAGGCCGGCGACGCGCAGCGCCTTGTCCGGCAGGCGGATGCCGCCGAGCAGCAGGGCCACCGAGAGCAGCAGGCCGGCCAGCGAATAGGCGTAGGATTCGCTGGCGAGGATCTCCGGCGCGGTGAGGATCGCGCCGTGGAAGAGCTGGCGGACGATCAGCATCGTCCCGCCGACCAGCGCAGCGAGGAACAGGGCCAGCCACAGGCCCGATCGCGCCTCATACTCCGCGCCGCGGCGGGCGAGATAGAGCCAGACGGCGCTCAGCAGATAGGCGGGCAGAAGCAGGTTCAGCACCGGCCAGCTTCCCACCCACTGAGCCTCGGCGACCGGATTGTGGACGACCATGTCGAACCAGACGAGGCGCGCCGCGGCGACGGCGGTGAGGGCGAGGCCGGCGGCGCGGCGCTTCCCCTCTTCGAGGCCGGGCACGGGCACGCGGCCGGTGCAGACCAGCCAGCCGGCGAGGAACAGGAGCTGGGTGAGGAGGACGCGCTCGGCGAAGCCGCGGGCGACGAAATCCGCCTGATCCTGGAGCGCGAAGAGCTGCTTGAAGAGGAGATAGGCGGCGGCGCTGCCGAAGAAGGCGGCGAGCGCGAGCATGCTGGTGCGCCGGCGCCCCGCTTCGAAGGTGCGGGAGACGAGCCAGAGGAGCAAGGCGGCGGGGACGAGGACGAGAAGCCCCCAACCGAGCGGCGGCAGGCCGGAGGCGAGCGCCGGCTCCCCGCCCAAGGCGGGCACGAGCACCAGCCAGAGGTCGCTCGCCATCAGCCAGGCCCAGAAAGCGGCGAAGCCGACCACGACCAGGGCGAGGACGGCGAGGCCGCGGTCGGCGAACCGCCGCGCCGCCAGCGCGGCGCCGAGGGCGACGAGGAACCAGGCGGTGCCGACGAGGCGATCGGGCAGCAGCTCGGCCGCGGCGATGGCGAGCAGCAGCGCTGCGGAGGCGGCGGGGGCGACGAGGGCGGGATCACGCGCCGGGCGCTCCGCCGTCCGCGTGCGGTGCCAGGCCAAGGCGAGGGGTCCGAACGCCAGCAGCGCGAAGGCGGCGCCCCAGGCCGCGCCGGCGAGCAGATCCGGGCGGCCGAGGCGCAGCACGATCGCCGGCAGCGCGAAGGCGGCGGCGGCGACGAGGCTATCGAGCCGCCGGCCGCGCAGCGCGCCGGGCAATGCGGCGCCGGCGAAGAGCAGGAGGATGCCGACCGCCGCCTCCGGCACGAACGGCGCGGCGGCGGTCTCCGCCTTCGAGACGAGCAGGGCCATGGCCAGCGCGAAGGCGAAGACGGGAAGCGGACGATATTCGGGCCGCCGCGGCGCGAGGAGGAAGCAGGCGAGCGAGAGCAGCCCGAACAGCGCCCAGGCGGCGGGGCCGAGATCGGCGCGGGCGACGAGGATGGCGAGCTGGAACAGGCCGATCGCGGCGGGGCGGAGGAAGCTGAGCTGCCAGCCCGGCCCGGCCGGCGCGAGCGAGGCGGCGACCGACAGAGCGACGATGAACAGGCCGGCGGCGAGCGCGTCGTCGATCGGCGCGAAGAGGAGGGCGGCGGTCCAGGCGAAGCTGAGGATCGTCGCCGCCGCCGCCAGCCACGTCCAGCCGCGGCGGTGGGCGATGGCGAACAAGGCGATGTTGAGCAGAGCGAGATAGCCGAGCAACGGCAGCGCCCCAGCGTCCGGATCGCCGATGAGGAGGGGGGTCGCGAACCCGCCGGCGAGGCCCATCACCGCGGTCGGCGCGCCGTGGCGGAGCGAGAGGATCAGCGCTGCCGCGGTCACCAGCGCCATCAGCGCCGAGGCCGCGCCGATCGACAGCAGGCCGTAGAGGTACCAGGAGCCGTAGGTGGCGGCATAGAGAACGAAGATTCCCGCGCCTGCCAGGGCTTGGCCGGTGCGCGGATCCACGAGGCCGTCCACGCGGCTGCGCGCATATTCGGCGGCGGCGACGAGCAGCAGGCCGAACAGCGCGGCCATCGCCATCCTGACCGGCGGCGTGATCAGGCCGATCTCGATCGAATGGCGGACGAGGAACACGCCCGCGACGGCGAGCGCGATGCCGCCGATCCAGACGAGGAGACGCCCGCCGACGAATCGCTCGAACAGAGCGGAGAGGGTCTCACCTTCCTGCGCCGCGTCGGGTGTTGGCGGCAAATGTGACAGGCGCTGAGAGCAAACAGATTTTCATGTTGCGCGACGCGCCCGAAAACGACACGCGCCCACGCCTCTTCAACAGCAGAACGGGATCGGGCGCCAGTCTTGTCTTTGAGGTGCGGCTCGACAACGACAACGGCTACCGCGTCGTCGCTGCCGGCGATTTTGACGGCGATGGCAAGGACGAGCTCGTCCTTGCACGCAACACCGGCATCCTGATCTTCAAAGAGCCAGCGACGTCGACTGTGCTGAC
>JBKBVA010000319.1:0-2620 GCA_046289665.1 Allosphingosinicella sp. | reverse complement strand
CGCTCCGCCCCGAAGAGGCGGCGTCGGCGGTCCGCGCGCACCGCGTCGCCGGCTCCGGCGCGGCGGCGCTGGTGAGCGCGCGGGGCCACGGCGCGGTGCGGGACGCGCTGCCCCGCGCGGGCGACGCCCGCTTCCTGCCGGAGCCGCTGCGATCGCTGCCCGCCCGTCCGATCTACGGCCGCGCCCCCGACGCAAAGCCGATGCCGTGACCGGCGCCTTCGCCGCGATCGAGGAGGGAAGCACCCGCGACCTCGACGCGGTGATGCGGGTGATGGAGGACAGTTTCGACCCGGCCTATGGCGAGGCGTGGACGGCCCCCCAATGCGCCGGGCTGCTGCCGCTCCCCGGCGTGTGGCTGACGCTGGCCAAGGCGGGGACGGAGGTGGTCGGCTTCGCGCTGAGCCGGGTGGTGGCGGGCGAGGCCGAGCTGCTGCTGCTGGCGGTGGCGCGCCGCGCCCAGGGCCGCGGCGTCGGCGCGCTGCTGGTGCGCCGCTTCATGGACGATGCACGTGCGCGCGGCGCGCGGCGGCTTCATCTCGAAGTGCGGGACGGAAACCATGCTGTCGCGCTCTACAGGCGACTTGGCTTTCGCGAGGTAGGACGACGCCGCAACTATTATAGCGGCCGGGACGGGCAGCTATTCGACGCGCTCACGCTGGCGGCCGAAGAGGTCGTCTGAGCGGATTTTGCGTTTTTAGCAATTTTCGCTTGTAGAAACCACCAAAATGGATCATTCGTCTGTGCAGGGGCAGTTCCGACAATCTGTGGTATAGATACGGGCAGCGGCACATGGCTGAAACCAACGAACTCAACGAATCCCTCATCGCCCTTACCGCCGACGTCGTTTCGGCGCACGTCAGCAACAACAGCGTCGCGGTCAACGATCTGCCGCAGCTGATCCAGAACGTTCACAATGCGCTGAAGGGACTTGGCGGCCAGTCCGACCAGGCGCCGGCGCGCGCCGAACCGGCGGTGTCGATCCGCTCCTCGGTGAAGCCGGACTACATCGTCTGCCTCGAGGACGGCAAGAAGCTGAAGATGCTCAAGCGCCACCTGATGACGCACTATCAGATGACGCCGGAGGAATACCGCCAGAAGTGGGGCCTCGGCATCGACTATCCGATGGTTGCGCCCAATTATGCGGAGCAGCGCCGGGCGCTCGCCAAGAAGATCGGCCTCGGCACCAAGCGGCGCCGCACCGGCCGCGGCGGCAAGTAACGGGTCGCGCCGGGGCAGTGCGCCGAGCGCATTGCCCCGGCAGCCTTTACCGGGCCGCGAATTCGGCTAAACCGGTCGGACATGAATCGCAGGATCGACATCGAAGCTCTGTGCGCGGAGAAGGGTCTGCGCATCACCGAGCAGCGGCGGATCATCGCCCGCGTCCTCTCCGAATCGGAAGACCATCCCGATGTGGAGGCGCTGCACGCCCGCGCCTCGGCCATCGACGCCGGCATTTCGATCGCCACCGTCTACCGCACGGTGCGCCTGTTCGAGGAAGCGGGCATCCTGGAGCGCCACGATTTCGGCGACGGCCGCGCGCGCTACGAGGCGGCGGCGGAAAGCCACCACGACCATCTGATCGATGTCGAGACCGGCAACGTCATCGAGTTCGTCGACGAGGAGCTCGAGACGCTCCAGCGGCGGATCGCCGAGAAGCTCGGCTTCCGGCTCGTCGACCACCGGATGGAGCTTTACGGCGTCGCCCTCGCCCGCAAGAGCTGACGTGCGGCGCACGCGGCGCGGAGCGTACGGCGTTTCCTTGCCGCCGCCGGCGCCACCCCGGAAGTTCCATCGCCTGCGCATCCTGACGCTCGCCTTCGCGCTCGCGGCCGCACCCGCCGCGGCCGAGGCTCCGGCCCCGCTGCAGCAGCGGGTCGAGGCCCTGCTGCAACAGGCCGGAACCGGGACCCGCTTCGGCCTCGTCGTGACGGACGAGGAGGGGCGTGAGATCGTCTCGATCGCGCCGGAAGGCCGCTTCATCCCCGCCTCCAACACCAAGCTCTTCACCACGGCCGCCGCCCTGGCCCTGCTTCCCGTCGAGGGACCCGACGAGAGCGGGGGCGCGGCGGTGCGCCTCGAGCGCGTGGGCTCGGCGCCGCCCGACGTGATCCTCGTCGGCCATGGCGACGCCCGCCTGTCGAGCCGGCCCGATTGCGTCGCCGACTGCCTCGCGGTCCTCGCCGATGCCGTCGCCGCCGCGACTCGCGTGGTGAGCGACGTGGTCGGCGACGACAGCCTGTTCCCCGACGAGCGCTGGAGCCCGGGGATGAGCTGGAACAATATCGACACGCGCTCGGGCACGGCGGCCTCGGCGCTGAGCCTCGACGACAACGAGTTGCACCTGCGGATCGTCCCGTCCGAGCCCGGCCAGGCCCCCGCAGTCGAGGGGCTGCCTTACTACCGGATCGACAATCGCGCGCTCACCACCGCCGGCGGCGCGGCGTCGTTCGGCGCGCGCCGGCTTCCGGGGAGCGACGTCGTCCGGCCGAGCGGGAAGGTGCCGGTCGCCGCCGGGTTCCAGTCCGGCGTCCGGGAGCCGCTCAGGTGCGGCACGAAGAGCACACCGCCAGCGCCGGGCGGCGCCTGCGACGCCTCCCCCTCCAGCGCCCGCACGTCGGGC
>JBKBVA010000318.1:0-2693 GCA_046289665.1 Allosphingosinicella sp. | reverse complement strand
GCCCCGGCGGGCCGATTCGCGCGTCGCGTTGGTAAGGGGGATCGTCATGGAACTCTTCGGGCTCGCCGGGGCCGCGTTGCTGATCGTCGGGGTTCTGGTCCTGCTCTCGGTCGTCGTCTGGATCTGGGCGTTGATCGACGCCGCGCTGGGTCATGTCGCGAAGGACAAGGTCGAGGGCGCCTACAACCGGGCCGAGCATATGGCCGTGCGGCGCGAGATCTTCGACGAGTGGGCGGAGCTCCTCGCGAGCACATGATTTAATGTGCTTCGCGCAAGGCGCCGGCGGCCACGGAAAACGGGCACGGCTCTTGCGACGCTCCCCTCGGGGAGCCCCTGCGGAGGCTGTGCTAGGCGCAGCTTCAGGTGGTTTCCTGCGTTAGTCGGGCCGGCCCCACCCCGACAAACGGCGCCGCGCGAAGCGCGTCCACATCATCTTCTATCCTGGGCTGGATTCAGTGCACCCCTTGGACTCGCGCCACTGCCTATGAGAGCGCCGAGGCTGGCGAGGGCTTCTCCCAGGGCGCCGTCGATCAGCAAGCGAGCGAGCTCCGGCAGGTCGAGGCTGTTCTCCATCCGGCGAAGCTCGGCGCGATCGTGCCGCCGGCGGACCAGGTCGTCGTCGGGCGGCGGCGCCTTGCCCATCAGCCGCTTGACCATCGCCGCCGCGATCCCGCGGAGGCTGAACCAGTAGGCGTTGCTGACCTGGCGGACCTGCGGCCCCTGGCCGTCGACGTCGGTTTCCTCGGCGCGGCGGAGCCAGTCGAGGAAGCCGTAATGCCGGAGGCGCTTGATCGCCTTCGCAACCGACGACCGCGAGACGAACGCCTTCCAGGCGATATAGTCGTAGGACGGCTCGAGGCGGCCGCTCTTATAGTCGACGATCTGGAAGAGGGCCTTGAGCACCTTGATCGTCGCGGGGCCCAGCTCGCCCCCGTTGGCGCCCTTGCCCCGCGCGCGCTTGGTCTGGTTCTCGAAGGTCTCGGCCGCCTTGATCACGGCGCCGGCAAATCGCCGAGCCTCGGCTTTGTCGCTGCCCAGCGGCCGCCAAATCCGCGCCTCGCGCTCTCCGGCGAAGCGGCTGCCCCCATGCACTTTCGCGCCCGTGCGGCGCCCTGCAGCGGCCGTCATGCCCGGCCTCCCGCGCGCGTCAGTGGCGCTTGCAGTCGGCCAGCTCGTCCGCCCGCGGGAATCCCTCGAGCAGCATGTCCGCCCATTCCTGGGCGATCTCCCGGCGCCGCTTCATGTAGGCGGCGCGGTTGTAGATCCCGCGCACGCCGGCGATCTTGTGGCTGAGCATCAGCTCGATGACCTCGGCGTCGCCCGGGCGGTCCTTCAGAACCGCGAGCTCGTTCATGATGGTCGAGAAGGTCGACCGCCAGCCATGCGGGACGTGCTCGCCCTCGAAACCCTCGACGCGGCCGTAAAGCCGGCTGAGCGTGCTGTCGGTGATCGGCTGCCGGTTCGTGCGGATTCCCGGGAACAGCCACGGCGAGCGGCCGGCGACGGCCTGGGCCGCCTCGATCGCCTCGATCGCCTGCCACGTCAGCGGCACCAGCATCTCGAAGGCCTCGTCCTCCGACTCCTCGAGCTCGAGCTTCATCCGCTGCGGCGGGATCCGCCAGAGCGCCTGGTCCGGAAGGTTGAGATCGAAGAACTCGCCGCCATTCGGCGTCGTTCGAATCACCCCCGGCCGAACGACGGTGATCGCCAGCAGGCGCGAGGCCAGCTTCACGCTCGGCTGCCCGGGCCGCTCCTCCACCTTGCGGAGGAATTCCCGCACGCGATCGAGTGACGTGATCGCCGGGCGGCGGCCCTTCTTCACCGGCTTCAGCGCCCGCGCCACGCCCGCGGCCGGGTTGATCCTCGGCTCGTTCAGCCGCGCCTTCGCCAGGTCGAAGACCGCCTCGATCCGCCCAAGCACCCGGTGCGCCGTCTCGATCGCGCCGCGGTCCTGGATCTTCTCGATCAGATCCAGGACCTCCGTCGCCTCGATCTTCGCGACGTCCCTGTGGCCGATCGTCGGGAAGACCTCCTGCTCGAGGCTGGCGAGCACGGTCTTCGCGTGCTTCTCCTTCCACGTCGGCCGCTGGTCCGCATACCAGCGCCTCGCGATATGTTCGAAGGTCCGCTCCGTCGGCGGCGCCGCACCGCGCTGCTTGCGCGCCTCGGCCGGATCGATCCCCTGGCGCAGCTGCTCGCGCGCCTGGTCGCGCATGTCCCGTGCGGTGCTCAGCTTCACTTCCGGAAAGGCGCCGAAGACAAGGCGCTTCTCCTTCCCGCCGAAGCGGTACTTCATCCGCCAGGACTTGTGCCCGCTCGGCAGGACGTAGAGGTAGAGGCCCTTGGCATCGCCGAGCTTGTACGGCTTGTCCCGCTTCTCGGCCGCCTCGCATTGGCGGACCGTCAGCACCCGGTGCCCCCACGTTCCAAATCAGCGCCCCCTCAGGTGCCCCCTCGTTCCCCGGGATCGGCTGGGAACGGTTGAGCAGTTCAGGGAAGCTAGCTGCCCGGAAAACCGCCGAAAAACAAGCGGCGCGGGTAGGGCTGGGAATGGTTGGGAAAGGCGGTTGGCTCCCCGGGCCTGATTCGAACAGGCGGCCGTCCGATTAACAGTCGGATGCTCTACCGCTGAGCTACCGGGGAACAACAGCGAGGCGCGCCTATAGCAGCGCTTCTTCGAGGGTTGCAAGGGG
>JBKBVA010000317.1:0-2705 GCA_046289665.1 Allosphingosinicella sp. | reverse complement strand
GGGAACAAACCGAACTGCTTCTCGGTCACGCGATGTTCGGCGCAGTCCCGCACGTCAGCCCTGGATCTCGATGTCGTCTCCTAGGCCGCCGTCGAGCACGTCGAGGCCCAGCCCGCCGAGCAGCACCACCGCCGCCCAGCCAAACGGCCCCTGCGGCAGCGCTCCTCGCCGCGGCCTGCGGACCGCCAGCACGAAGGCGGCGCCGAACAGCAGCCACAGCAGCCACGGCGTCCACCAGGGCGGCATCAGCCACAGCCCGGCGAGGTGCAGCGCGATCAGCACCGCCGCGCTCGCCAGCGCCTGCACCGCGAGGCCGAGGCGGCTCGGCAGCGGCCGGAAGGCGAGCCAGGCGATCAGCGCCAGCGGCAGGGCGAGTTGGAGGAGGAGCAGCGCGGCCATTGCGCCGTCATGGCCGTTCCGGGCGCCAAAGCGATTAAGTGATCTTACCTACGGCGGGGCCATTCGCTAGGCTGGCGCCTCGTCACACAGGGAGCCGCCGCCTCGATGCAAGACCGGATCACGCCGCCTGAAGCCACCGTCCGCGCCGCGCATGCCGGCCCGCAAGACTATGAGACGCTCTACCGCCGCTCGCTCGACGATCCGGACGGTTTCTGGCGCGATCAGGCGCGGCGGATCGACTGGATCGAGGCGCCCGCCACCATCGCCAACTGGTCCTACGATCCGGTCGACATCAAATGGTTCGAGGACGGCGTCCTCAATCTCTGCCACAATTGCGTGGACCGCCACCTCGAGGCGCGCGCCGATGCCGTCGCCTTCCTGTTCGAAGGCGACGCGCCGGGCGAGGGCAGGGCGATCAGCTACGGCGAACTCTACCGCGAGGTCGTCCGCATGGCGAACTGCCTCAAAGCGCTCGGCGCGGGGAAGGGGGACCGGGTCACCCTCTACATGCCGATGATCCCCGAAGCCGCGGTCGCGATGCTCGCCTGCGCGCGCATCGGCGCGGTGCACAGCGTCGTCTTCGGCGGCTTCTCGCCCGAGGCGCTGCACGGCCGCATCGAGGATTGCGCCAGCCGCTTCGTGATCACCGCCGACGCCGGCAAGCGCGGCGGCAGGACGGTGCCCCTCAAGGCCAATGTCGACGCGGCGCTGGCGAAGGGGTCCGACGTCGAGGCCGTCCTCGTCGTCCGCCACCTCGGCTCCGAGGTCGCGTGGCACGAAGGCCGCGACCATTGGTATCACCAGCTCGGCGAGACCGTCCCCGACAGGTGCGCGCCCGAGCCGATGAACGCCGAGGACCCGCTGTTCATCCTCTACACGTCCGGCTCGACCGGGAAGCCCAAGGGCGTCCTCCACACCACCGGCGGCTATGCGGTGTGGACCGCCACCACCTTCCACTATGTCTTCGACTATAAGGAAGGCGAGATCTTCTGGTGCACCGCCGATGTCGGCTGGGTCACCGGGCACAGCTACGTGGTCTACGGGCCGCTGCTCAACGGCGCGACCAGCCTGATCTTCGAGGGCGCCCCCAACCATCCCGATTTCTCCCGCTTCTGGGACGTGGTCGAGCGCCACAAGGTCGACATCTTCTACACCGCCCCGACGGCGATCCGGGCGCTGATGCGCGAAGGGGAGGGGCCGGTGAAGAAGCACGACCGCTCCTCGATCCGCCTGCTCGGCACGGTCGGCGAGCCGATCAATCCGGAAGCGTGGCGCTGGTATTACGAGGTCGTCGGCGAGAGCCGCTGCCCGATCGTCGACACCTGGTGGCAGACCGAGACGGGCGGCATCATGATCACCACGCTGCCCGGCGCGCACGCCATGAAGCCGGGCTCGGCGGGCCGTCCCTTCTTCGGCATCGAGCCGCAGCTGGTCGGCACCGAAGGCGAGGTGCTGACCGGCGCCGCCGAGGGCAATCTCTGCATCGCCCGCTCCTGGCCCGGCCAGATGCGCAGCGTCTACGGCGATCACGAGCGCTTCGTGCAGACCTATTTCAGCACCTATGCCGGCAAATATTTTACCGGCGACGGCTGCCGCCGCGACGGCGATGGCTATTACTGGATCACCGGCCGCGTCGACGACGTCCTCAACATCTCCGGCCACCGGCTCGGCACCGCCGAGATCGAGAGCGCCCTGGTCTCCCACCCCAAGGTCGCCGAGGCCGCCGTGGTCGGCTACCCGCACGACATCAAGGGCCAGGGCATCTACTGCTACGTCACGCTGATGGAGGGCGAGGACGGCAGCGAGGCGCTGGAGAAGGACCTGCGCAGCCACGTCCGCACCGAGATCAGCCCGATCGCCACGCCCGACCTCATCCACTTCACCCCCGGCCTCCCCAAGACCCGCAGCGGCAAGATCATGCGCCGCATCCTGAGGAAGATCGCCGAGAACGATTTCGGAAGCCTCGGCGACACCTCGACCCTCGCCGATCCCGGGCTGGTCGACGGGCTGATCGAGGGGCGGAGAAACCGCTAGCGCGCCGCCTTCCAGGCGTCGGCGACAGCCGCCTCTCCCCCCGCCACGCGGCTCTTGTGGGTGAGGAAGAGGAGGCGGCTCGGGTCCGACCAGGCGGCGCGGAGCGCGGCGTTGACGGCGTCGAGCCGGATCGACTCGAGATAGGCGGCGCTCGCGGCCGGATCGGCGGGGCGGGTGAAGACGTAGCCGCGGTGCACCGAATCGACGATCGCGTCGGCAATCGCGGCGCTTTCCCGGGGCGCGGCGGCGGCGGCGAGCGCGCGGCGGCTGTC
>JBKBVA010000316.1:0-2717 GCA_046289665.1 Allosphingosinicella sp. | reverse complement strand
CCTTGCGGCTCGAACGCGCGCGTGATGTTCAACCGACCGCGGCCATACACCGAATCAATCCCAGCCTGGCCGAGGTCGTCGGCGCTGCCCATCAGGATCTCTACGATCTGAGCGCCCGTGAGATGCGGGAACGCGCTTGCCAGCAGCGCCGCGGCACCGCTGATCACCGGCGCCGAGAAGGATGTCCCGTTCCAGCTCATGAGACGACCATTCTGGTCAGGAGCGGTGACCCGGAATCCCAGTGCGGCCAGATAGTTCTGGCCGCTGCCGCCCGCCAAGTTCGAAAAGGTCGACATCTGCGTGAGGTCGGTTCCATCGGCGCCAGCGACGCCGACCGATCCCGCGATGATAACATTTGCGCCGGCTGCCGCCGCGATTTGGCTCGCGAAGGCGCTGGGATTGGTGTGGCCGTCGTTGCCCGCCGATACGACAATGACGATCCCAGATGCGGCGGCACGTTGTATCGCAGCGATGACTCTTGACGAAACTCCGTCGCCGCCGAGCGATAGATTGATCACTCGTGCCCCGTTCGTCCGCGCGGAGTCGATGCCAGCGGCGATGGCCGAGTCGGGAAAGAGGCAGCCGTCCTTGTCGTTACAATTGTTCGGGTCTTGTGCGTTCAGCGAAAGGATTTGGGAGCCGAACGCGACGCCCATCGTGCCTTCGCCATTGCGGGCCGCTGCAGCAACGGCTGAGACCGCCGTACCATGCCCGTCTGAGTCCGTGACTCCGCGGTTCCCGACAAGGTCCCGGCTGCCGGAATGGACCTTCCCGGCGAAGTCGGACAGGTTGGGATTGATCCCGCTGTCGACGACACCGATGGTGACGTTGCCGCCTGTCGCGCCCCGGTCCCAGGCCGAAATGGCGCCGGAGCTCGTCGCACCATTTGACCGACGATACTCAGCGTCATTGAAGTTCGTCGCCGTAGTAGTAGGCGGCGGCGGAGGAGGAGGAGGGGTCGGAGTTGCGGTCGGCGCTGGAGCCGGAGCGGCCACTGGCGGAGGAGGTGGAGCCGGCTGCGGCCGGCTGCCGCCGCCGCCGCATCCGGCGAGCGCAAGCGCGGACCAGCCTACAGAAAGCGCGAGCGTCGCTCGTCGGAAGTTTCTCATCCCACCGTTCCAATGAAATTTCTTTGCTAAGCAACGACTTGTAGTCAACGAATCATTTCAATTGGCTGAAGATCGATCAACGGCTTCCCGAGGTGTCGCAGTCGGCTGCCGGCATAGATTTGACACTGGAGTGCCGGGCGTTGCTGTGCCATTCGCGCCCACTCTAACAAATCGGGGTCCCTGCGTCCGTGAAAACCTGCTGTCTCGTCACCGGTGGCGCCGGATATATCGGAAGCCATGCGGTCCTCGCCTTGCTCGATGCCGGCTGGCCGGTGGTCGTGATCGACAACCTCACTACCGGGTTCGATTGGGCGGTCGACGAGCGCGCGACGCTCGTGAGGGGGGATGTCGGCGACCAGTTGCTAGTCGAGCAGGTGATGCGCGACCATGCAGTCGGTGCGGTCATGCATTTCGCGGGCTCGATCATCGTGCCCGAATCGGTCGAGAACCCGCTCAAATATTATCACAACAACACCGCCAACAGTCGCGCGCTAATCGAGAGCGCGGTGCGCTGCGGGGTGAGGCACTTCATTTTCTCGTCGACCGCGGCGACCTACGGAATTCCGGACCAGGTGCCGATCACCGAGGACGCGCGCCAGGAGCCGATCAATCCCTATGGCTGGTCGAAGCTGATGACCGAGCGAATGTTGAGGGACGTCGCCTTCGCCCATCCGTTGAACTTCTGCGCGCTCCGCTACTTCAACGTCGCCGGTGCCGACCCTCAAGGGCGTTCGGGCCAGTCGACCGCCGGAGCGACGCACCTCATCAAGGTCGCGGTCGAGGCGGCGACCGGCAAGCGCAGCCACGTCTCGGTGTTCGGCACCGATTACGACACGCCCGACGGCACCGGCATCCGCGACTATATCCATGTCAGCGACCTTGCGGCGGCCCATGTCGACGCGCTCGAGAAGCTTATCGCGACGCCGAGCGAGAGTTACCTCATGAATTGCGGCTACAGCCGCGGCTTCTCCGTGCTTGAGGTGCTCGACGCCGTCGATCGGGTGACGAACATGACGATCGAGCGCCGGTTCGAGCCGCGCCGGCCGGGCGACCCGGATTCGCTGGTCGCCGATAACCGCCGAATCCTGGCCACGCTGCCGTGGCGACCGAAGCGCGACGACCTCGAAACGATCATCGTCGACGCGCTCGCCTGGGAGCGCAAGCTCGCCGAGCGGCGCTGACGTCCCGCTCCGCGACGCGCCGCGCTTGCGGGGCGTGCCGAGATATGGTTCTCTCGCAAGGCGTTGCCGTGGGCAGACGGTGACCTGAGCAGGCCATGACGGAGGGGAGCCGGGCCGATGCGCAACGCTGGGGAGGAGTTTGTGCGGTCGCCACGACTCCGTATCAAACGCCTGTCGCTGGTGTCCGCATCGGCACTTGTGACGGCGTTGGGCGCCACCGCCGCAACCGCCCAGCCGCAACCCCCGGCGCCGCCCACCCGCGGAGAGCTTGAAGGCACGCTTCGGCCGCAGCCGCGCGACGAGCGGGCGCGGCTCGACGTCGAGGGCGAGCTCGAACGGCGCCCCTGCGCGCTCGAGCGGCCTGAATATGCAGCGATTCAATTCACCCTGACTGGTGCCGAGTTCGCCGATCTTCGCGGTCTCGGCC
>JBKBVA010000315.1:0-2724 GCA_046289665.1 Allosphingosinicella sp. | reverse complement strand
TGCGGGCGACCAAGGCGGCGCCGTGCGCGGCGATGCCCGCTTCGGCGCGCGACACCGGCAGACCCGCGGCCGAAAGGTGGCGCCGCACCCGCTCCGCGTCGCCGGCCGGGCAGCTGCCGCGCGCGACTGAGAAATCGAAGGCGAGGACCATTCCCGCCGCCACGCCCTCGCCGTGGAGAAGGCTCTCCGAATAGCCGGTCTCGGCCTCCAGCGCGTGGCCGAACGTGTGGCCGAGGTTGAGCAGAGCCCGGCGCCCGCCGGTCTCGCGCTCGTCCGCCTCGACGATGCGCGCCTTGCCGGCGACGGCGACGGCGATGGCGCGGAGCCGCGCCTCCGGCTCGCCCGCCAGCACGCGCGCGCCCTCTTTCTCCAGCCAGCCGAAGAAGCCGTCGTCCTCGATCAGCCCGTATTTGACGATCTCGGCATAGCCGGCGCGGACGTGGCGCGGGTCGAGCGTGTCGAGGCAGGCGGGATCGATCAGGACGAGCGCGGGCTGGTGGAAGGCGCCGACCAGATTCTTGCCCGCATCGACGTTGATCCCGGTCTTGCCGCCGACCGAGCTGTCGACCTGGGCGAGCAGGCTTGTCGGGATCTGGACGAAGTGGCAGCCGCGGTTGACGATGGCGGCGGCGAAGCCGGCGAGATCCCCGATCACCCCGCCGCCGAAAGCGACGATATGGTCGCCGCGCTCGACGCCGATCTCCAGCAGCCGGTCGATCAGGCGGGAGAGGCCGGACCAGCTCTTGCTGCCCTCGCCCGGCGCCATCGGCACCGGCATCGCCTCGACGCCGCCCAGCCCCCGCACCAGCCGCGGCCCCTGCGCCGCCCAGACGTTGGAGTCGGTGACGACGATCAGCCGGCCGTCGCGGGCCAGCGGCGCGAGCCGTTCGCCCGCGCGATCGAGCAGCCCGTCCTCGATCAGGATCTCGTAGCTGCGCGGCCCGAGCGCGACCTCGACCCGTTCCATCAGCCGCATTGCCCCCGGTGGAGCAGTTTCTGATCGGCGAGGACGAGCGCCATCATCGCTTCCACCACCGGAACGCCGCGTATCCCGACGCACGGGTCGTGGCGCCCCCTGGTGGCGATCTCCGTCGCCTCGCCCTCGCTTGTGACGGTCTCGACCGGCGTCAGGATCGAGCTGGTCGGCTTGAAGGCGACGCGGACCCGCACCGGCTGGCCGGTCGAGATTCCGCCGGCAATGCCGCCGGCATGGTTGGCGAGGAAAAGCGGCTTGCCGTCGGGGCCGGGCCGCATCGGATCGGCATTGGCTTCGCCGGTCGACAGCGCGGCCGCGAAGCCGTCGCCGATCTCGACCCCCTTCACCGCATTGATGCTCATGCAGGCCGCGGCGAGCTCGCCGTCGAGCTTGGCATAGATCGGCGCGCCCCATCCGGCGGGCACGCCCGTCGCCTCGCAGACGACGAGCGCGCCGAGCGACGAGCCGGCCTTGCGCGCCTCGTCGACGACGCCTTCCCAGCGCGCCGCCGCCTCGGCGTCGGGGCAGAAGAAGGGGTTGCGGTCGATCTCGTCCGGATCGAAGCGGGAATAGAGGATCGGAGCATTGCCGATCGATTCCACCCAGCCCCGGATCTCGACCTCCGGTATCACCAGCCGCGCAATGGCGCCGGCGGCGACGCGGGCGGCGGTCTCCCGCGCCGAGCTGCGCCCGCCGCCGCGCCAGTCGCGAAGGCCGTATTTGGCGTCATAGGCGTAATCGGCGTGGCCCGGGCGGTAGGCCCTGGCGACGTCCGAATAGTCCTTCGAGCGCTGGTCGACATTCTCGATGAGGAGGCTGATCGGCGTGCCGGTGGTGCGGCCTTCGAACGTTCCCGAGAGGATCCGCACCCGGTCCGGCTCGCGGCGCTGGGTGGTGAAGCGGCTGGTGCCGGGGCGGCGGCGGTCGAGGAAGGGCTGGATGTCCTCCTCCGACAAAGCGATGCCGGGCGGGCAGCCGTCAACCACCGCGCCGATCGCGGGCCCGTGGCTCTCGCCCCAGGTCGTGAAGCGGAAGACGCGTCCGAAGGTGTTGAAGCTCATGCGCTCCCCCGCGCCAGCACCGCGAACAGGGTGGCGTTGTCCGGCCGGTCATGCACGTCGCGCGTGAGGATCGTCAAACCATAAGCCGCCGCCGCCGCTTCCGAGGCGAGGACGGCCGTGTCGCGGGCCGAGAGGTCCCGCGCGGCGACCGCGGTGTTCGCCGCCGCTTCGGTGCGAACCCGCAGTCTCTCCAGGAGCCTCGAACATTGCCGGAGCGCGACCGGATGGGAGGCGACGACGCGCACGTCCTCCAGCGCAACGCCGGGCAAGGCGAGCAGGTGCATCCGCACCGGCAGCCAATGCTCGGCGAGGGTCTCGAGCCCCGCCGCCCGGATCAGCGCCCGCGCGCCGGTGTCGCCCGCTTCGTTATTCTCCAGCGGCAGCACGCCGCGCCCGGTCTCGCCTTCCGCCACCGCGGCGACGACCGCGGGGAAATCCGGCTTCGCCACCGGCTCGCAGCCCGGCAGGAAGGCGCGGCACGCCTCGTGCCCGAAGGCGCCGGGCGCGCCCTGATAGGCGGCTCTCATGCGAGCCGGGCGCCGAGCCCGGTCATCAACGCGACGAAGCCGGGGAAGCTGGTGGCGATCATCGGCGCGCTGTCGACCGTCACCGGCGCGCGCGCCGCGAGGCCAAGGACGAGGAAGCTCATCGCGATGCGGTGATCGTGGTGCGCCGCAACCTCGGTCC
>JBKBVA010000314.1:0-2740 GCA_046289665.1 Allosphingosinicella sp. | reverse complement strand
GGCCGCAGCGCGCCGGCGAGGGACAGGTCCACCGCCGGCGAACGGGTGGCGATGCCCGAGCGGGTGAAGTTGGCGACGGTGAGCCGCGCGTCGGCGCGCGGGAAATCGGTGCCCTGCGGCTGGGCGAAGTCGATGCTGCCGTTCGCGGTCCCGGCGAGGCCGAGGCCCGGCGAGAAGGCGTTGAGGATCGAGATGTCGAAGTCCCGGAACCGCGACTGGAGGACGACGCCGTCGCCGTAGCGCCCGGCCAGCAGCACCCGGCCCTGCGGCAGGATGAGCTGGGTCGGGGAGAGCTGCCACTCGCCGCCGACATTGCGGATCTCGGCCGGGCGGCCGAGGCGGAACGGGATGCGGTTGACCTGTCCCTCGGCCGCGATGCGGTAGAGGTCCGGCGACAGGGCCGCATTGGCGGCGATGCGGAACGGCGCCCCGCGCGTCCCCTCGGCGAAGAGCTGGGCGGTGCCGTTGCCGCCGCGATAATCCGCTCTCACCCGCGCCCGGGCGAGGAAGAAGTTCTCGCTGCGTACCCCGGCAAGCTGCGCCTCGCCGACGATGTGGGGCGCGTCCGGATAGAGGATGATCACCGCGTCGATCAGGCCGCGCTGGATCAGGATCGGCGGCGTCGCCGGGATGCGCGCGCCGTTCGCCCGCGCGTGGATCTCGATCCGCTGATACTGGCCCGCCGCGCCGAGCTGAATCGTCCCGTTCAGCCCCTCGCCGGTCGCGTTCAGCGTCCCTGCGAACGGTCCGGCCGGCGTCTGGCGCACCCGACCCTGGAATTCCATGCCGGCGAACAGCAGGCGGTGCACGTCGATGGTCAGCGGCCCGCCGCCGGACAGGATGGTCACGTCCGCCTCGAACGGTCCGTATTGCGACTGGCCGGTCGCCCTGATCCGGTAGCCGTTCGCCGTCGCCTGGATGTCGGCGTCGACGTCGCTGAGGCCGATGCCGAAGCCGGGACTGGAGAGCCGGAGGCGCACCCGCGGCCGGTCGATCGTCCCGCCGACCACCACCGCCACCGGTCCGTAATCGCGCGACACGCCGGCGGCGCGGAAGTCGATCCGACCGTCCGGATACCAGGTGCCGCTGCCCGAATTGAGCGTCAGGCCGGGCGAATTGAGGCGGATGTCGCGCAGCTGGATGACGCCACCGGGCGTCATCGTCACCTGCGCCGCCGCCGTCGCCTGGCCGCCGAGGAAGTCGCGGGCCGACGCATTGTCGATCCGCTCGGTCCGCACCGCCACCCGGCCCGACAGGCCGAAGCCGCCCGGGCCGCTGGTCACGTTCATGTCGGTGGTGATGTCGAGAAGGCCGATTCCCTCCATCTCGTAATTGTCGATCGTGCCGTCGATGCCGAAGCGATACTGGCCGCGCTGGGTGTTGGCGGCCATGACCACCGTCGCGTTGAGCTTGTCGGAGCGGACGCGCAGATTGTCGGACACGATGCTCGCGCCGCTCATGTAGAGCGTGCCGTCGACCGAGACGTTGGTGAGCAGGCCGCCGAGCGCCGGATCGAGCCCGGTGATGCGCTGCGCCCGCGCCGAGATCGGCACGATCGTGCGGTCGCCCTCCAGCCGCGCCCGGCCGCGTGCGCGGAAGCCGTGGAGGACGGTGCCGCTGTGGCCGAGCGAGGCGGCGCGCACGTCGTAGGCGACGACGGGCGTCGCGAACTTGCCGTTCAGCACGCCGGCGAAGCGCAGGTCCTGCGCCTGGAGGTTCGGGAGGATCGCGCCCGGCCGCCGCAGCCGCGCCGCGACCTTGAGATTGTCGAACGCGTTTTCGCCGAGATCGACGATGCCCTCCGCGGCGAGGCCCAGCGCCGCGCTGCTCAGCCGCAGCCGCCCGTCCGCCCGCCGGTTCTCCCAGGTGGTGACGAGATCGACCTGCGCGCGGTCGCCGAGCAGTTCCGCGACCATGCCGTCCTGGAGGATAAGCCCCGGATTGAGCGGGCCGTTGACGCGGAACGTCCCGTCCTGCGCGCCGAGCGTGAGGTTGGCGAACGGCGTCCCGCCGAGCAGCGCGCGGGCGCGGCCGTTCCAGCTCGACCAGCTGCCGTCGCCGGTGACGACCGCCAGCAGGTCCTGCTCCAGCCCCGCCACGCCGGCGATGAAGCCGCCCTGCGGCGCATCGACCCTGAGGCCGAGGTCGAGGCGGTTCGCTTCCGGCACCGCGTCGAGGCGCAGCACCAGCTTGTCGCCGCCCGGTATGCCCGGCGCCTCGAGCGCGCCGGCGTCGAGCGCGATCTGGGCGCGCCCGTCGGCGATCTTCACGCCGCCCGACAGGCCGAGCAGGTGGCGATAGCCGGTGACGCCGGGATCGACGAGGATGCGCTCGACCTGGAACCGGCCGATGTCGATGTCGAGGTCGGGGAGCAGGGGCGCGTCGGGATCGCCCGGCCTGAGCTCCGGCAGGCGCATCAGGTGGGCGCGCGGGATTTCGAGGCGCTTGATGTCGATATGGTTGCGGAAATAGGCGAAGGGCCGCCAGTCCACCGTCGCCCGCGGCGCGGTGAAGAAGACGCCCTGGGGGTCGGCGAGGCGGATGTCGTGCAGCGTCAGCTCGCCGAGCACCGAGCCCTCGATCCGCCCGACCTGGATGTCGAGGCCGGACGCCATTTCGAGGTTGTTGATCTGCTTGACGACGTAGCTGCGGCCGAGATCGCTGTTCAGCCACAGGAAGAAGGCGCCGACCAGCGCGACGAGGCCGAGGAGGACGATCCCCACCCACTTGGCCGCGGTCC
>JBKBVA010000313.1:0-2754 GCA_046289665.1 Allosphingosinicella sp. | reverse complement strand
GGTCGCCCCCTTCACGTTCAGGGCGAGGACGCGATCCAGCTCGGCCTCGCTCGCTTCGAGGAACGGTTCGCGCGTGACCGAACCGGCATTGTTCACGAGGCCGTCGAGCGGCCCGGCCAAGGCGAAGGCCGCGCCCGCGCCGCCGAAGCAGGCGCCGCGCACCGGCAATCTGAAGGGCATCCTCTCCGGCATCGGCGACCAGCCGTCGAACAGCAAGGCGACCACGCCGCCCGCCGCCAAGGCGGGGCCGGCGGTGCAGGCCTCGCTCGCCGGCGCGGTCCGCCGGCAATTGAAGCCGCACTGGAAGGCGCCGACCGGCGCCGACGCCGAAGAGCTGCGCACCGAGCTCGAGATCACGCTGGCGCGGAGCGGCGCCGTCACCAACATCCGCGTGCTGCGCACCACCGGCATCACCGAGAGCAACCGCCCGCAGGTCGCGCTCCACCAGGAGCAGGCCAAGCGCGCGGTGCGCCTCGCCTCCCCGTTCGACCTTCCCGACGAATATTACGACGTGTGGAAGGTCCTCAGCCCCATCGGATTCGACAAGAGGCTCTCCCAATGATCAGTCTGAAACGCCTCGCCTGCGGCCTCGCCGCCTTTCTTCTCCTCGCCGGCCCGGCCGCGGCGCAGCTCAGCGTCGACGTCACCGACGAAAGCGCCGCCGACATGCGGATCGCGGTGCCGACCATGCCGACGCCCGAGAGCGTCGACACGGCGGCGGGCACCACCGCCGCGCTCGGCCGCCAGGTCGCCGAGGTGGTCGCCGCCGATCTCTCGCGCAGCGGCCTGTTCCAGCCGATCGGGCCCAACGGCATCCGCGCGATCACGATGGGCGAAGTCACCGCGCCCGCCTTCGGCCACTGGAGCGGCATGGGCGCCCAGGCGCTCGTCCAGGGCTTCGTCCGGGCCAATCCGGACGGCCAGCTCACCGTCGGCTGCTACCTCTACGACGTCGCGCTGAACTCCGAGCTCGCCCGCCAGGGCTTCGTCGTCGCGCCGCGCGACTGGCGCCGGGCGGCCCACAAATGCGCCGACACCGTCTATTCGCGCCTCACCGGCGAGAGCCCGTTCTTCGACAGCCGCATCGCCTATATCGCCGAGAGCGGCCCCAAGGATAAGCGCGTCAAGCGCCTCGCCATCATGGATTCGGACGGCGCCAACCACCGCTTCCTCACCAACGGCCAGTCGATCGTGCTGACCCCGCGCTTCTCGCCGGACTACAAGCAGATCGTGTATCTCAGCTACCAGGAGAACCGGCCGCGCATCTACGTCTACGACATCGGCACCGGCCGCCAGCGCGTGGTGACGGAGAGCGCCAACCAGACCTTCGCGCCGCGCTTCTCGCCCGACGGGCGCTGGATCCTCTATTCGATGTCGGTCAACGGCAATACCGACATCTACCGCGTCTCCGCCCAGGGCGGGCAGCCGGTGCGGCTGACCAACTCGCCGGCGATCGACATCGGCGGAAGCTATTCGCCCGACGGACGGCGGATCGTCTTCGAGAGCGACCGCTCGGGCACCCAGCAGCTCTACGTGATGGACGCCGACGGATCGAACCAGCGGCGGATCAGCTTTGGCGGCGCCCGCTACGCAACGCCGGAATGGAGCCCGCGCGGCGATCTCATCGCCTTCACCCGCATCGGCGGCGGCATCCGCATCGGCGTGATGGCGCCGGACGGATCGGGCGAGCGGCTGCTCACCAACAGCTGGCAGGACGAGGCGCCGACCTGGTCGCCCAACGGCCGCGTCATCCAGTTCTTCCGCACCACGCAGGGACGAACCGGCCGGTCGAGCGTTTGGCAGGTGGATCTGACCGGCGTCAATGAACGCCGCCTGCCGACCCCGCTCGACGGCTCCGATCCGGCCTGGGGTCCGATCCTGCCCTGAACACGAACACCCAAGCGAACGACGACAAGGAGAGAAAGATGAAAAGAACCAGATTGACGACCGCGGCGCTCGCCGTCGCCCTCCTCGCCGCCGCCGGTTGCTCCAAGAAGGCGCCGGAAACCCTGCCGCCGGCGCCGGGCGACAGCACGATGGGCGATACGACCGGCCAGGACAGCGGCGTCGGCACCGAGGTGGTGCCGGGCTCGCGGGCCGACTTCCTGCAGACGGTCGGCCAATATGGCGACCGCGTCTTCTTCGATTACGACAGCTATTCGATCGACGACCAGGACCGGCAGACGCTCGACACCCAGGCGGCCTGGCTGATGCGCTACCCCAATGTGCGCGTCACCGTCGAAGGCCATGCCGACGAGCGCGGCACCCGCGAATACAATCTCGCGCTCGGCGACCGCCGCGCCAATGCCGCCAAGAACTACCTCGTCGCGCGCGGCATCGATCCGTCGCGGATCACGGTGATCAGCTACGGCAAGGAGCAGCCGGTGGCGCTCGGCTCCGACGAGAACAGCTGGGCCCAGAACCGCCGCGCCGTGACGGTGCTGTCGGCCGGCGCGGGCATGTAACCGATGCGGTTCGGTCTGGTCCTTGTCCTCTCGCTGTTGCCGGTTCTGGGTCACGCCCAGGACCGGGCGCAGACGCTGGCCGACATCCGCGCCGAACTGGCCGCCCTTGCCGCCGAGTTCAACGCCCTGAAGGCCGAGCTCGTCTCGACCGGGGCGGCGACCAGCGGGGCGGCGGGGGGCGACGCGCTGACCCGGATGGACACGATCGAGGCCACGCTGGCGCGGCTGACGGCGCGCACCGAAGAGATCGAATTGCGGCTGAACCGGGTGGTGAGCGACGGGACGAACC
>JBKBVA010000312.1:0-2790 GCA_046289665.1 Allosphingosinicella sp. | reverse complement strand
TGGACGGCAAGATCCTCATCGAGCGGCGGCGGGCGGCATGATCCGCGCGCTCCTCCTCGTTTCCGCCGCGGCCTCCCTCGTCCCCTGGAGCGCCGCGGCGGGAGCCCAGACGCGCAGCGCCGAGACGGTGCTGATGAGCGAGAATCCGGAAGGCCGCGCCTTCCAGGAGCGATACGGCTATTCCGACGCCGTCGTCGCCGGGGACACGATCTACCTGTCCGGCGTCGTCGTCGGCCAGCGCGAGAGCGAGACGCTCGAAGCGGCGTACGAGCGCACCTACGGCCAGATCGGCGCGATCCTGAAGCGGGCGGGCGCCGGCTGGGACGATGTCGTCGACGTCACCAGCTACCACACCGACGTGATGGCGCAGTTCGAGGCGATGGCCGCGGTCCACAAGCGCCACCTCGCCGCGCCCTATCCCGCCTGGACGGCGATCGACGTCGACCGGCTGATCCCGGAGCGCGGCATCACCGAGATCAAGATCGTCGCGCGGCGGCCCCGGCCGGCCCCGGCGTCCGGCGAATAAGCGAATCAAGGGGGGCGGGCCGATGTGGCGCAACTATCTCACCACCGGCTACCGGGCCCTCACCAAGAACCGCACCTATGCGGTCATCAACCTCTCCGGCCTCGCCATCGGCCTCGCCGCCTGCCTGATGATCCTGCTCTACGTGCGCTACGAGACCAGCTACGACAGCTGGCTGCCGGACGCCGAGCGCGTCTACCAGGTGCAGAGCATCTATTCGGATCCGGAGACGGGCGAGGTCCGCCGCTACCAGGGCACGCACGGCGTCATCACCGAATCGATGGCGAAGGATTTCCCGCAGATCGAGGCGATCAGCCGCGCCGAGGGCGAGGCCCCGGTGTTCCTGCGCGACGGCGAGGCGACCTTCGCGCCGATGCTGCTCGCCGAGGACAATTTCTTCGACATTCTCCAGATCCCGTTCCTGCACGGCAACCGGGCGACGGCGCTCGACGGGATGGACGGGCTGGCGATCAGCCGGAGCGAGGCGCTGCGCCGGTTCGGCGGCGTGAACGTGGTCGGCCAGACCATCACCGCCATCCGCCGCGGCGAGAAATACGAGCTGCGCGTCACCGGCGTGTTCGAGGACCTGCCGCGCAACAGCCACATGAACTTCGACATGGTCGGCCGGATCAGCGAAATCGACAAGGCGCAGTGCGGCTGGGGGTGCATCAACGGCACCGTCTACCTGAAGCTGCGGCCCGGCGCCGACGCGGAGGAGATCAACCGCCAGATGGCGGCGTGGGAGAAGCGCAACATCCCGCCGGAGAATGTCGGCGGCGTGACGGTGAGCGAGGGCGACAATTTCGACTGGCGGCTGGTCAACGTCGCCGACGTCCACCTCTCCGAGGCCGAAGGCGACGATGAGCGGCCGGGCAACGACCGCACCACCATCGTCACCTTCACCATCGTCGCCCTGCTGATCCTCGGCATGGCCGCGGTGAACTTCGTGAACCTCGCCACCGCCCGGGCGGGTCAGCGGGCGCGGGAGGTGGCGCTGAGGAAGGTGCTCGGCGCCGACCGGCGGCAGCTGATCGTCCAGTTCCTCGGCGAATCGATGCTGATCACGGCGGTGGCGATGCTGCTGGCGCTGGCGCTCGTCGAGCTGCTGCTGCCCTCGCTGTCCGCCTTCCTCGGCGCCGATCTCCGCATGGCCTATTTCGGCAGCGGCGGCATGCTGCTCCCGGCGCTCGGGCTCGTCCTCGTCGTCGGGCTGGCCGGCGGCCTCTATCCCGCTTTCTACCTGTCGCGATACCAGCCGGCCGCGGTGCTGAAGGCGAACAAGTCGAGCTCCGAGCCGGTCGGCAGCGGCCGGCTGCGCAGCGCGCTCGTGGTCGCCCAGTTCGCGGTCTCGATCGGCCTCATCATCTGCACGGCGATCGTCTACGCGCAGACCAGCTTCGCCCGCTCGACCGACCCGGGCTACAAGCGCCAGGGCCTCATCGTCGTCGCCAACATGAACCGCGCGGTCGTCTTCGATCAGGCCGAGAGCATCATCCGCGAGTTCGAGAAGGTGGAGGGCGTGACCGGCGCCGCCGGAACCAGCGTCGCGCCCGCCGAGGACTATGTCGCCAACACCCGCGTCCAGGTGCCCGGCCGCGACGCGCCGGTGACGATCGGCTTCTACAGCGTCAGCCCGGGCTTCTTCGACACGATGGGGATCGAGCTCCTCGCCGGCCGCGCGCTGTCCCGCGAGCAGGCCAAGGATCTCGCCAAGCTCCCCGTCGGGGACGAAGCGGCCGCCGAGACGGCGGGGCGGGAGATTGCGGGGCGCGGCGTGAACATCGTCGTGAACGCGCTCGCCGCGCGGCAGATGGGCTTTGCCGACCCGCAGGCGGCGATCGGCAAGACGGTGAGGGTCGACCAGTTCGGCCCCGAGATCGGCATGACCCCGGCGACCATCGTCGGCGTCGCCGAAAATTCACGCTTCCGCTCGATCCGCGAGCCGGTCGAGCCGATCATCTTCTACGACGGCGGCTATTACCGCACCGTCGCGGTCCGCTACGACGCGCCCGACCCCCGCGCCGTCGCCGCGGGCCTCGAGCGGGTGTGGGACCGCTTCGCCCCCGAACTGCCGTTCGAGATGAACTATGCCGACGACCAGACGTCGCGGCTCTACGTCACCGACGCGGCGCGGGCGCAGACCTTCGGCGGCTTCGCCATCCTCGCCCTGGGCAACCTCGCCCTGCGCCGCACCATCATCCAGCGGCTCACGGCGATGCGCTGCGTCGGCATCACGCACCGCACGGCGTACGTCTCCCCCACCGCCA
>JBKBVA010000311.1:0-2792 GCA_046289665.1 Allosphingosinicella sp. | reverse complement strand
ATTCCCGCCTCACCATCCTCAACGCCCTCGACGCGGCCGGGCATGGCGCCGAGATCGCGGTGCGCACCGAATTGCTCTCGGCCCGCCGGGAGGCGCAAGGCTGGCGCGCCACGCTCTCCGGCGGCCGGGAGGTCTCGGCGAAGATGCTCGTCAACGCCGCCGGGCCGTGGGTGGAGGAGGTGCTCGGCCGCCTCGCCCGGCCGGGGCGCTCGCGCCTGCGCCTCGTCAAGGGCAGCCACATCGTCGTCCCGCGCCTGTGGGACGGCGGCCACGGCTACATCCTCCAGCAGCCCGACCGCCGCGTCGTCTTCGCGCTGCCCTTCCAGCACGACTTCACCCTGATCGGCACCACCGACGTCCCCGTTTCCCGGCCGGGGGAGGCGGCGATCGATGCCGAGGAGACGCGCTACCTCTGCGAGGCCGCCGACCGCTACTTCACCCGCCAGGTCGTCCCCGCCGACGTCGTCTGGCGCTATTCCGGCGTCCGCGCCCTGTGGGACGACGGCGCGGCCGAGGCGCGCGCCGTCACCCGCGACTATCATCTCGAGCTCGACGCGGAGGCGCGGCTCCTCTCCGTCTTCGGCGGCAAGCTCACCACCGCCCGCGCGCTCGCCGAGGAAGCGCTGGACCGGCTGGAGGTGAAGGGCCGCCGCCTCACCGCCCGCGTCGCCTTGCCGGGCGGAGACCTCCTCCCGGCCTTCCTCGAATGGGTGGATTCGCTCACCCGGTGGCTCCCGCCGCTCGTCGCCCGGCGCATGGCCGGCGCCTACGGCACCCGCATGCGCGATCTGATCGGCGGGGCGGAGAGCCTCAAGGACCTCGGCCGCCACTTCGGCGCCGGCCTGTACGAGAAGGAGGTGCGCTACCTGGTCGACACGGAATATGCCCGCACCGCCGAGGACATTCTCTGGCGCCGCACCAAGCTCGGCCTGACGATGAGCGCGAAGGAGCAGGAGGCGCTCCGCCGGTACCTGGAGCGGCCCTAGCCCTTCACCAAAGTCGCCTGGACGACATCGATGCCGCCGCCGCGAAAGCCGCCTTCGCAATACATGAGGTAGTAGCGCCACAGATCGTGGAACGGCGCGTCGAAGCCGGCCGGAAGCCGCCCCTGCGCCACCGCCGCGTCGTAGCGCGCGCGCCAGCGCTTCAGCGTCTCGGCATAATGGAGGCCGTAGCCGCTGCGGTCCCGCCATGCGAGGCCGGCCTCCGCCGCGATCGCGGCGAACCGCGCCTCGCTGACCAGCATGCCGCCCGGAAAGATGTAGGTCTGGATGAAGTCGGCGCTCGCCGCATAGGCGTCGAACAAGGGCTCGCGGATCGAGATGAGCTGCAGCGCCGCCCGTCCCTTCGGCTTCAGCACCCGCGCGATGCTCTGGAGATAGGCCGGCCAATATTCCTGGCCCACCGCCTCGGCCATCTCGACGCTGGCCACCGCATCATATTCGCCCTCGGCGTCGCGATAGTCGGTGAGGCGGATCGAGATGCGGTCCGCAAGCCCCGCCTTCGCCGCCCGCGCCACGGCCCAGGCTTGCTGCTCGGCGGAAAGCGTCAGGCCCACCACCTCGACCCCGTAGTCGCGCGCGGCGATCTCGGCGAGGCCGCCCCAGCCGCAGCCGATCTCGAGCAGCCTCTGCCCAGGCTTCAGCGAAAGCCGGTCGAGCAGCAGCCGCACCTTGCGTTCCTGCGCCGCCTCCAGCGGCTCCGCGGCCGAGATCGGCTCGGCGAACACCGCGCTCGAATAGCTCATCGTCGCGTCGAGCCAGGCGGCGTAGAAATCGTTTCCGAGGTCGTAGTGGAATGCGATGTTCCGCTTTGCCCCGTCCTTGTCGTTGCCGCGCAGGCGATGGGCGAGGCGGTTGACGAGGCGGAAGAAGCCCTTGGCGCGGGCGGTGTCGCCGAGGCTTTCGGCGTTGCGCATGAACAGGTCGAACAGCGGCACCGGGTCCGGGCTCGACCATTCGCCGAGCTGCCAGGCCTTGTACCAGCCCACCGAGCCGGAGGTCGCCAGCCGCGCCAGCGCGCGCCAGCTGTGGAGGTGGACGACCGGCACCGGCCCGGGCGCACGGCCGCCGACCAGCCGCTTCGACCCGTCGGGAAGCGTGGCGTCGATCCCGCCTTGCTCGAGCCCCGCGTCGATCCGGTCGATCACCCGCGCGAAGCCCCGCGCCGCGACCCGCGTCACCAGCCCCCCGCCCGTCGCGAAGGCGCGGTCGGCGGCGGTGAAGTGCCGGCCTCTGGGGTGATGCGTCATGGCGCGCTAGGTGGCGCGGATGAAGGCGCGAGGCAAGCGGGGGCGTGCACCTCCGTCATCCCGGCGAAGGCCGAGACTGCAACGCTCGTCATCCCGGCGAAGGCCGGGACTGCAACGCTCGTCATCCCGGCGAAGGCCGGGACTGCAACGCCGTCATCCCGGCGAAGGCCGGGATCTCAGGGAGGATATGCTCCACAGCCAGTGCAGCGCGCCACCCACGCCGGTGCCCTTCACCCCACGAGATCCCGGCCTTCGCCGGGATGACGTGGGGGGCGGACGACGTGCGGGGGCCGACGACGTGCGGGATCAGATGACGTGCGGTTCCTTGGTCACCTGCCAGCTCTGGCCCTTGGAGACCAGAGCCTGGAGGTCCGGCGTCTTGCCGGCACTGGCATCGGCATTCTGGCGCACGACCGCGCTCTCGAAGGTCGGGGCCGGATCCTCGTAGAGGAGTGAGGAGGTCCTTATGGCCCTATCCCTGGAACGCACGTGCCCAGCCACAGGCTTAAGGCTTTTCAGCACAGCGGAAACCCTAGTCAAG
>JBKBVA010000310.1:0-2818 GCA_046289665.1 Allosphingosinicella sp. | reverse complement strand
GGCGCAGGCCGGGAGCTCGTGGGGTGAAGAGCGCAGCGCCCTTTCCGGCCCGAGATCCCGGCCTTCGCCGGGATGACGGTTGGGGAGATCAGCTCGGATGGGCCTCGGCGACCGTCGTGTCCGGCGCCGTGTCCGCTGGCGCCATCGCTCCCTCCTCCTCGCCGCGCGAGATGACCTGGGCGGCGACGAGGTCGCCGATCACGTTCAGCGTCGTGCGGCACATGTCGAGGAAGCGGTCGACGCCGAGCACCAGGGCGATCGCCTCGGGCCGGATGCCGACCATGGCGAGGATCAGGGCGACGACCGGGAGCGAGCCCGCCGGGACGCCCGCCGTGCCGATGCCGCCGAGGATGCAGACCAGCATCACGGTTAGCTGCTGCCAGATGGTGAGCTCGATCCCGAAGAACTGGGCGAGGAAGAGGACGGTGACGCCCTCGAACATCGCCGTGCCGTTCTGGTTTGCGGTGGCGCCGATGGTGAGGACGAAGCGCGACACGCGCCGCGGCAGCTTCAGATTCTCCTCCGCGACGCGCAGCGCGGTCGGCAGGGTCGCGTTGGACGAGGCGGTCGAGAAGGCCATCACCGCCGCTTCCTGGGTCTGGCGGAAGAAGGCGATCGGGCTCTTCTTGCCGAACGTCGCGAGCAGGATCGGGAAGACCACGAACATCTGGATGGCGAGGGCGAGCAGCACCACGCCGACGAAGGCCGAGAGGCGGATGAGCAAGTCCCACCCGAACAGAGCGGCGAGGTTGAACATGAAGGCGGCGACCGCATAGGGGGCGAGCCGGATCACGATCATGATCAGCCGCATCGTCACGTCGAACAGCCCCTCGAACCCCTTCTGGAGCGAGCGCGAGGCGGGCGTGTCGGTGAGCAAGAGGCCGATGCCGAAGAACAAGGCGAAAAACATCACCGACAGGATGGTGCTGTTGCTGCCCAGCGCCTCGACCAGATTGTTGGGGATGATGGTGACGAAGGCGTCGATGCCGCCCGGCTGCTCGCGGCTGGTCTGGACGATTTGGCCGGCCCGCTCGCCCTGAGCGGCGAGCATCTCGGCGGCGGCGGCCGGATCGACGCCGGCGCCGGGGCGCAGCACGTTGACGACGATCAGGCTGACCGCGACCGCGATCGACGAGACGATGACGGTGTAGGCGAGCGTCTTCAGCCCCACCCGCTTGAGCGAGCGCACCTCGCCCATTTCGGAAATGCCGACGACGAGCGCGGCGAACAGCAGCGGGATGACCAGCATGAACAGCAGGCGCAGGAAGATCTGGCCCACCGGCTCCGTCACATAATCGGTGAACGCCGTCACCCAGGCGGCGTCGCGCTGGGTCATGTGGACGATCAGCCCCGCAACAAGGCCGACGAGAAAGCCGATCAGCATCTTCATCTGCAGCGGCATTCCGCCGCGCGCGCTCTCGACCATCGCTCTCGTCCCCTTGTTCTTCTGTGTCGGCGCCTATCCGCCCGCGCGCGGCGCGATTGTCAACCGAAAGGCCGGTCGATCGACGGCGGCGGTTCCGAGAACCAGCGCGGGCCGGCCTCGGTCATGTAGAAGCAGTCCTCGATGCGGATGCCGAACCTGCCCGGCAGATAGAGGCCGGGCTCGTTGGAAAAGCACATGCCCGGCGCCAGCGGCGTCTCCTCGCCGCGCACCAGGTTGATCGGCTCATGGCCCTCCATGCCGATGCCGTGGCCGGTGCGGTGGGAGAGGCCGGGGAGCGCGTAGCCGGGCCCGTAGCCCCATTTCTCATATTGCGCGCGCACCGCATCGTCGACGCGCCCGGCGGGGACGCCGACCCGCGCGGCCGCCATCGCGATCTCCTGGCCCTGGCGCATGTGGGTCCAGACCTTGCGCTGCTCGGGCGTCGGCTCGCCGAAGACGAAGCTGCGCGAGATGTCGGACTGGTAGCCGGCGACCGTGCAGCCGCAGTCCATCAGCACGACCTCGCCTTCCTTCACTTCCTGCTTCTTGCCGGTGCCGTGGGGATAGGCGCTCGCCTCGCCGAGAAGCACGAGGGCGAATTCCGGGCTGCCGCCGAGCGCCCGCGTCGCCGCGTTCATGATCGCGCCGATGTCGGCGGGGGTCATGCCCTTCTCGATGCGGGGCCAGGTGTGGCGGTAGGCGGCGACGGTCACCTCATTCGCCTTGCGCATGATCGCGATCTCGGCCGGCGACTTGATCATCCTCAGCGCCCGCACCACCGGATTGGCCGAGCGTATCTCGACGCCGGGCAGCGCGCGGCGGAGGCCGTCGACGGCGAAGTAGCGCACCGTCTCCTCGATGCCGACCGGCTTTCCCGCGACCTTGCGGTCGGCGAGGATGCCGGCGACCAGCGCCAGCGGGTCCTCATGCTCCTGCCAGACGCGGATTTCGGCCGGCACCTTCAGGCTCTCGCGCACCGAAGGCTCTTCGAAGAAGGGCGTGACGATCACCGGCTCGCCGTCGGCCGGCAGCACGAGGGCGGTCAGCCGCTCGCTCCGCCACCACTGGACGCCGGTGAAATAATCGAGCGAGGCGCCCGGCTCGACGAGGATCGCGCCCATGCCCTGCGCCCGCATCCGCTCCTGCGCCCGGGCGATGCGGGCGAGCCGCTCCTCGCCGGTGATCGGTGCCACGTCGCCGGTGATCGGCGTCAGAGCCTCATCGGAGGGTGCGGCCATCAGTCTGGGTCCTGCAAGGGTGAGGGCGCCGGTGAGGGAGGCCCCCAGGGTGAAGCGGCGGCGGTCAAGCATAAGCATAGGGGCCGCCTTTCTGCAGCGCCGCGCCATAGGCCGGGCGCGCGTGGATGCGCTCCAGCCAGTCGGTGAGATGGGG
>JBKBVA010000030.1:0-14870 GCA_046289665.1 Allosphingosinicella sp. | reverse complement strand
TCCACCGCGCGGATGCGGTTCATGCGCTCGAGGCTCATCACCACCGCGGGCGGCCCGTTGTCGGAGACGACGGCGCCGCCGCACAGGCCGGTCCGCCCGCCCGCCGGCACGATGGCGAGCCCCTCGGCGGCGCAGGCGCGCACCGCGGCGGCGACCTGCGCCGCCGCCCCTTCGCCCTGCACCGCCACCGGCCAGACGACGACGTGGCTGGGGCAGCGGTCGGCGAGGCGGTGGAGGATGTCGCGGATCACCGCGCCGCTCGGCGAGGTGACGACGCCGATGGTGCGCGGCAGGAAGGGCAGCCGCTTCTTGCGCTCGGCGTCGAACAGCCCCTCGGCGGCGAGCGCCCGGCGGCGCCTGTCGAGCAAGGCCATCAGCGCGCCCTGGCCGGCGAGCTCGAGCCGGTCGATGACGATCTGGTAGCGCGAGCGGCCGGGATAGGTGGTGAGCTTCCCCGTCGCGACGACCTCGATGCCGTCTTCCGGGCGGAACGGCAAAGCCGCCGCCGTGCCTTTCCAGATCACCCCGTCGAGGACCGCCTTGTCGTCCTTGAGGCAGAGGTAGCAATGGCCCGAGCCGGCGCGCTTCCAGCCGCTGATCTCGCCGCGCACCCGCACGAAGCCGAACGCATCCTCGACCGTGCGCTTCAGCCGCATCGCGATCTCCGACACGGTCATGGCGGCCGCGTTGTCGCCCGGCGTTTCGGTTGCTAACAGCCCCGCATCGTCTGGAGGGAAATCGTTCATGAATGTCCTGTTGCTGGGGTCCGGAGGCCGCGAACATGCGCTCGCGTGGAAGCTCGCGCAATCGCCGCGGCTGGGCAAGCTGTTTGCCGCGCCCGGCAATCCGGGCATCGCTGAGCATGCCCAGCTCGCCCCGATCGACCCCGCCGACCATCGCGGGACGGTCGATTTCTGCCTGAAGAATTCGGTCGAATTGATCGTCATCGGGCCGGAGGCGCCGCTCGTCGACGGCCTCGCCGACAATCTGCGCACGATGGGCTTCTGCGTGTTCGGGCCGAACAAGATCCCCTCGCAGCTCGAAGGCTCCAAGGCCTTCACCAAGGAGCTTTGCCGCCAGTACAAGATCCCCACCGCCCGCTTCGCCTGCCCGTCCGACCGGCTGGCGGCGGAAGCGGCGCTGGAGGATTTCGGCCTCCCGGTCGTCATCAAGGCCGACGGCCTCGCCGCGGGCAAGGGCGTGATCGTCGCCGAGACCAAGGACGAGGCCGAGGCGGCGCTCAAGACGATGTTCGGCGGCGGCTTCGGCGCGGCCGGCAAGTCGGTCGTCATCGAGGAGTTCCTAGAAGGCGAGGAAGTGAGCCTGTTCGTCCTCACCGACGGCGAGACCATCCTCCCCTTCGGCTCGGCGCAGGACCACAAGCGCGCCGGCGACGGCGATACCGGGTCCAACACCGGCGGAATGGGCGCCTACAGCCCGGCCTCGGTGCTGACGCCGGAGCTGGAGAAGCGCGCGATCGACGAGATCGTCCGCCCGACCATCGCGGCGATGGCGGCGCGCGGCACGCCTTATTCGGGCATCCTCTATGCCGGGCTGATGCTGACGAAGGACGGGCCCAAGCTGATCGAATACAATGTCCGCTTCGGCGATCCCGAATGCCAGGTGCTGATGATGCGGCTGGAAAGCGACCTGTTCGACCTCGTCTACGCCACCACCCGCGGGACGCTCTCCGAAGCCGAGCCGCCGCGTTTCTCGGACGAGGCGGCGCTCGCGGTGGTGATCGCGGCCAGGGGCTATCCCGCCGCGCCCGAGACGGGGGGCGCGATCGGCGGCCTCGACGCGGTGCCGGACGGCGCCAAGGTGTTCCAGGCCGGCACCGCCGAGAAGGACGGCAAGCTCGTCGCCGCGGGCGGCCGGGTGCTCAACGTCGCGGCGCGGGGCGCCACCGTCGCCGCCGCGCGCGAGGCCGCCTATGCCGCCGTCGACGCGATCGACTTTCCGGGCAGCTTCTGCCGCCGCGACATAGGCTGGCGCGAAGTGGAGCGGGGCCGCTGATCTGGCGCCGGGACCCTTTCCCGCTTAAGCTGCGTATCGAGGCGAGGAGGCAGTGGAAATGAACGCACCCGTCAAGTTCCTGATCGGCCTCGCCGCGGCCCTGCTGATGGGCTGGATCTGGCACGGCCCGGCCGGCCAAAGCGAGGCGTTCGCCGGCGCCGTCGAGGCGCAGGTGAAGATGGCCGCCGAACAGGCCGAGCTGCCCGGCGTCGAGGCGCGGCTGGAGCGCGATCCGCTGACCCGCCGGGCCTTGCTGTCGGGCGAGGCCAACGACCTGCAGCGCGAAGGCCTCGGCAGCCAGTGGGGCGTCAAGGACTATGTCCGCTCCGTCGAAGGCGTGGCGGACGTGCGCTGGGACGACGAGCCCGCCGGCTTCCGCCTGCCGCTGCTCGCCGAGACCCTGATCCTCGTCGCGCTCGCTTATGCCGTCGGCTTCGGCCTCGCTTTCCTGTTCTTCGGCCGCCGCCGGCGCCAGAGCTTTCTCGACTGACGGAGAGACGCCGATGTGGACCCTCGCCGAAAACAGCCTCGTTGCCCTGATCGTCGCCCTGCTGATCGGCATCCTCGCCGCCTGGTGGACCCGCAAGGGCCACCGCCCCTGAACGGAGGACTGAAGTGACTCTCGACACCACCACCCTGATCATCCTCGGCGTCGTTCTCGCCGCCATCGCCCTGCTGGTGATGTTCCTCGCCCGCAGCGGCAAGCCGCGCGTCGAGGACAGGAGCCGGCGCGAGGCCGCGCCGCCCCCGCCGACCCGGCCCTATGTGGGAGACGGGCCGCAGGGCAATGCGGTGACCGACGAATTCGCCGCCGCCACCCGCGACGTGGCCGGGGACCTGCTCGGCGTCGAGGCCCAGCCCGACATCCCCGCCCCGTCCGGCCCGCCGGACAATCTCCGGCTGCTGAAGGGCGTCGGCCCCAAGCTCGCCGCGCAGCTCAACGAGAACGGCGTCACCCGCTTCGACCAGCTCGCCGCCTTGAGCGAGAACGAGGTCGCCATCCTCGACGAGCGCATGGGCTCCTTCCGCGGCCGCCTCGCCCGCGACCGCATCGTCGAACAGGCCGCCTACCTCGCCCGCGGCGACACCGACGGCTTCGAGGCCAGGTTCGGCAAACTGGGCGGGTAATGATCCTCCCCGGGACGGGGAGGGGGACCAGCCGAAGGCTGGTGGAGGGGGCTTCGAGACCAGCACGGCGCGGCGACAAGTCCGCGCCATCCCCGCCTCCCCACGTCATCCCGGCGAAGGCCGGGATCTCGTGGAAACAAAGCACCGGCGTCCTCTCCGCCCCGAGATCCCGGCCTGCGCCGGGATGACGGGCTCCCCCTACCCCCGCCGCTTGCGCTTCACCTCGCTCGCCAGCAGCTTGTCGATCTTGAAGCCGTCCATGTCGACGATCTCGAACTGCCAGCCGCCGTAGGTGAAGCGCTCGCCGACCTCGGGGATGCGCTTCAATATCTCCAGCGCGAAGCCGGCGGTGGTGGCATAGTCGCGGTCCTCGGGCAGGGCGATGCCGAGCTGGTCCGACAGGGCGTCGGCGGGGAGCGAGCCCGACACCCACCAGCTGCCGTCCTCGCGCTCGACGAGCGGCGGATCGGTGCCGACCTCGGCGTCGGAGGCGAAGACCCCGGCCAGCGCCGAGAGCAGGTCGGCGGGGGTGACGATGCCTTCGAAATGGCCGTATTCGTCGTGGACGAAGGCCATCGGCACGTCGGCGTCGCGGAGCACGCCCAGAGTGTCCATCGCGTCCATCTGGTCCGGCACCACCGGCGCCGGCCGCATCAGCGTCCGAAGGTCCAGCGGCCGGCCCTCGATGAAGGCGGTGACGATGTCGCGCGCCTGGACGACGCCGACCAGGCTGTCGACCGAGCCCTCCGCCACCGGCAGGCGGCTGTGCGGCGTGCCGAGCAGGGCCTCGCGGATCGCGTCGGGCGCGGCGTCGATGTCGACCCAGTCGACCTCGGTCCGCGGCGTCATCACCTCGCGGGTCGGCCGGTCGGCGAGGCGGACGACGCCGGAGATGATCGCCCGCTCATATTCCTCGAGCACGCCGGCGCTGTGCGCCTCGGCGACGACGAGGTGGAGCTCCTCGGCGGTGACCTTGGTGCCGCCCTCGCGGCGCATCCTCAGCAGCCGGAAGATCAGCGCGCTGGTGCGGTCGAGCAGCCAGACGAGCGGCGCGGTGGCCCGCGCGATCCACAGCATCGGCGTCGCCATCACCGAGGCGATCGGCTCGGGCGAGCGCAGCGCGAACTGCTTCGGCACGAGCTCGCCGATCACCAGCGACGCATAGGTGACGAGCATGATGACGAGGACGAAGCCCAGGGTCTGCGCGGTGTCGGGGTCGATGCCGGCGAGGGCGAGCCGCTCGCCGACCGGCCCGCCGAGGCTCGCGCCCGAATAGGCGCCGGCGAGGATGCCGATGAGGGTGATGCCGATCTGCACCGCCGAGAGGAATCGCCCGGGGTCGGCGGCGAGGTCGAGCGCCGCCTGCGCGCCCGGCCGGCCCGCCTTGACCATCGCCTTGAGGCGCGGCCGGCGCGACGAGACGATCGCCAGCTCGGCCATCGCGAACAGGCCGTTCAGCGCGACGAGGCAGAGGATGACGAGGACGTCGATCCAGGGAAAGGGCGTGAGCGGGGGGGATGAGAGCGGCATGGGCGCCCCCACCCCTTAGCCGCTTCGCGCCCCGCGCGACAACATCTTCGTGCGCCGCCCCGTCCGGGCACCTCGCACCGGCTGCGGAACAAGTCGCCGCGACCGCTGGTTAGAGCAGGAGGTTCAAGGACCACCCCCTTAGACAAAGGACTTCGTATGCGTATTTCCAACCGTATTCTCGGCGCAGCGGGCGCTGCCGCCCTCATGGCCACCACCGCCGCCTGCGTGACCAATCCGGAGACGGGCGAGCGCGAATTTTCCACCAAGGGCGCGATCGGCGGCGTCGTCGGCGCGGTCGTCGGCTATTTCGCCGGCGACATCATCGGCGGCCGCAACGACCGCACCGAGAAGGCGATCGGCGCCGGCGTCGGCGCGGTCGCGGGCGCGGTCGCGGGCAGCTACATGGACCGCCAGGAGCGCGAGCTTCGCCGCCAGACCGCCGACACCGGCGTCGTCGTCGAGCGCGAGGGCAACGAATTGCTGCTGACCATGCCGGCCGGCATCACCTTCCCGATCAACAGCTACCAGATCCAGCCGCAATTCTATCCGGTGCTGAACCAGGTGGCGGAGACGCTCAACGCCTATCCCTCCACCCTGATCGACGTCTACGGCCACACCGATCCGTCGGGCGGCGACGCGATCAACATCCCGCTGTCGCGCAATCGCGCCCAGGCGGTGGCCAACTATCTCGCCCAGCGCGGCGTCAACCCGGCGCGCATCGCGACCCAGGGCTTCGGCTCCTCGCAGCCGATCGCCGACAACAGCACTGAGGCTGGCCGCCAGCAGAACCGCCGCGTCGAGCTGCGCATCGTGCCGATCGAGCAGCAGTAAGCGCCGCAACGGCCCGTACGGCACGGGGCTCCGGAGCGATCCGGGGCCCCTTGTCGCGCGTTAGAGGCCCGTTCAGGCGCCTCGTGGCAATGTGGCGGGCATGGACCTCGCCGCCCCCCTTCGCAACGACCGCCTGAAGGCGGCGATGGGCGTCGCCGCGGCGCACGCCCTGATCGGCTACGCCCTCGTCACCGGCCTCGCCTGGCAGGCGGCGGGCCAGCAGGGCACCAGCCTCAAGATGTTCAACGTGGTCGAGCCGCCCCCGCCGCCGCCGGCCTCGATTCCCGCCGAGACGAAGACCTTCACCCCCGAAGGCGCCGCCTCGCCGCCGAGCCGCAAGGCCAATCCGACCCCGGTGGTGGCGCCGCCGCCCCGGGTGAAGCTCCCGGTCCCGCCGCCCATCGCCTCGGTGCCGCGCGAGACGCCGGTGCCGACCGGGACCGACCCGTCCGCCGGCGTCGCCGACGTCGATGGCCCCGGCTCGGGCACCGGCGGCGAGGGCTTCGGCATGGGCAGCGGCGGCAGCGGCTCGGGCACCGGCGGCGGCGGCGCGCGCCGCGCCCAGCGGCTCCGCGGCGCGCTCGCCAACGAGGATTATCCCCGCGCGGCGCTGCGCGCCCGGGCGGAAGGGAGCGTCTCGGTGCGCTACACCGTCGCGCCCGACGGGCGGGTGCGCGGCTGCACCGTCACCCGCTCGAGCGGCAACCCTGATCTCGACGCCACCACCTGCCGCCTGATCGAGCGCCGCTTCGTCTACCGCCCCGCCACCAACGCCCGCGGCGAGCCGGTCGCCCAGGCGGTGAGCAAGACCTACGACTGGATGATGCCGCGCCTCTAGGGAGGGCCTAGCCCCGCCGCGCCGCGAAGAAATCCCGCAGCAGCGCCGCCGACTCCGCCTCGCACAGGCCCGAATAGACTTCCGGCGCATGGTGGCATGTCGGCTGGGCGAACAGGCGCGGGCCGTGGAGGACGGCGCCGCCCTTCGGGTCCGGCGCGGCGAAATAGAGGCGGGCGATGCGGGCGAGCGCGATCGCGCCGGCGCACATCGCGCAGGGCTCCAGCGTCACCCACAGGTCGCAGCCGTCGAGCCGGGAGGTGCCGAGCCGGGCTGCGGCGGCGCGCAGCGCGACCATCTCGGCATGGGCGGTCGGGTCCGAATCGGTTCGCATCCGGTTGCGGCCGAG
Source organism: Allosphingosinicella sp. (assembly GCA_046289665.1). GTDB lineage: Bacteria > Pseudomonadota > Alphaproteobacteria > Sphingomonadales > Sphingomonadaceae > Allosphingosinicella. The sequence continues at coordinate 8,181 of JBKBVA010000030.1, read as the reverse complement.
GCCGACCAGTTCCCCGCCGCGAATCACCGCCGCGCCGACCGGCACCTCGCCCGCCTCGGCCGCGGCGCGCGCCTCCTCGAGCGCGCGGCGCATCGGATCGGCGAAGGACGAGGCCATGCCGGCGCGCGCCTATTGCGCGCTGTTGCCTTCCTCGCCGCCGCCGACGGTGACGGTCGGCACCTCGACCTGCTTGGTCTTGAGCTCGACGGCGGGCACCTGGACGTTGCGGGTGGTCGTGCCGACGTCGACGTCCTTGACGTCGACCTGGAATTTGGGCGCCTGACCCTGCTGCGTCTGGTTGAGGCTGATGATGCCGGTATAAGCGAGAGCGATCACGATCAGGATCGCCAGCGCGATCAGGAGCAGGATGGCGCGCAGCATGAAGGTCCCCTTGTTGCGGCCGCCGGCGGGATTTCCCGCGCGCAGCGGCGAGAGGCGGATGTTTGCACCGGCGCAACCGGCGGCACAAGCCCCGCAAGGTTGACGAAAGCCGCGCTCCCCGCTATCCGCGCCCTCGATTCCAAGGGACGTGTGTCCCCGGCTTTCAATCAGGACGAGATATTATGTCGCGCATTTGCGAGCTGACCGGCAAGGGCCGGCAGGTGGGCCACAACGTTTCCCACGCCAACAACAAGACCAAGCGGACGTTCCTGCCCAACCTGCAGAACGTGACCCTGATCTCCGACACGCTGGGCCGCGGCATCAAGCTGCGCGTCTCGATGAACGGCCTGCGTTCGGTCGAGCATGTCGGCGGCCTCGACAACTGGCTCGCCAAGACCTCGGACGACCAGCTCAGCCTCAAGGTCCGCCGCCTGAAGCGCGAGATCGCCAAAAAGGCCTCCGAGAACGCGGAGACGGCGGCGGCCTGAGGGCCGCCCCGACGCACGTGACTGGCCACGCCCGTCATCCCGGCGAAGGCCGGGATCTCGTGACGGAAGCGCACCGGATACTCCCCATTCCCGTCATCCCGGCGAAAGCCGGGATCTCGGCGAGGTGAAGGCACCGGATACCCCCCGATCCCGTCATCCCGGCGAAAGCTGGGATCTCGGCACGGAAACGCACCGGACACTCCCAATCCCGTCATCCCGGCGAAGGCCGGGATCTCGGCGGGTGAAGGCACCGGCGTCTTTTCCGGCCTGAGATCCCGGCCTTCGCCGGGATGACGATTCGTGGCGGGGCGCCCCTCCCTTCGTGGCGGGCATCCCCCCTCCTCCCTTCGCGGCAAGCGTCCCCCCTCCCCCTTCGCGGCGGGCGCCCCCCCCTACGCCCCCTCCGCCAGGGCGAACTTCATCAGCAAGGTCCGCTGCAGCGGGTTGAAATTGTCGTCGGAGGCGATCCACAGGATCGTGCGCCCGCCCTCCTCCGCCACCGCCAGCGCTTCCATATTGTCGACGCTCATCGGCGCGCGCAGGTGCGCCACCTCCTCGCCCCGCAGCACATCCCCCTCCCGCCACCGCGCCGGGCGCAGCACGACCAGCTTGGCCGACACGCCGTCGAGCAGCTGGAAGCGGCGGTTGAGCAGGAGGATGCGGCCGTCCGGCAGCAGGGCCGCGTCGGTGACGCGGTAGCCGCGCGGCGGCCGGTAGCGCAGCCGCTCGGTGCGGGTGCCGGGCACCGACGGATCGCCGTGGAACAGGACGGCCGCGCTCTCCCTCTTCCTGCCTTCCGCGAAGACCAGGAAGCGGGCGTCGGGCAGGCGCACCATCGCCTCGGCGCCCCGGTTGCCCGACCATCTCTCCATCGCCTCCGGCGCCGCGGCGCCCTTGGCCCGCCAGCCGTTCCGGTCGTAGCGCCACACCGCATTGCCGCGCTCGAAGGCGATCCAGGCGAGCCGGCCGCGCAGCACCGCCGCCTCGACGTCGCGGTCGATCTTGCGCTCGCCGGTGCCGGGCCCGTCGGGGAGGGGCGCGATCCGCACCGTCGCGGGGCCGGAGACCGGCGGCAGCGGGAAGCGCAGGATCGAGCCCGAATCGCTGAACGCCGTCGCCTCGCCGCCCTCGACGTGGAGCGCCGAGACGCCGCCGAACAGCGGATTGTCGGCAATCAGCGCCCAGCCGCCCAGATAGACGAGGCCGCCGAGCCGGTCCTGCCGCGGGTCGCTCCGGTCGAGCGGGATCGGCGCGAAGCGGAGCGATGCGGTCGCGGTGCGGGGCGGCGGGTCCTGCCGCCCCGGCGGGGTGAAGGTGGCGAGCAGGACGAGGAAGAGGAGGCCGAGGAGGAACCGCATCGCCGGCCTTCTAGCCCGGCCGGGCGCGGGCGGGCACCCGCTGTTTCGCGCCTGAACGCCGCCTGACGGAGGCATTCAGCCTCGGCTCAAGCGCGGCATGGAACAAGGTAAACGTCGGTAAAGCCGGTGATTGGCGCCAGCCGGGCGGCAGCCGCGTACGACCAGTAGGAGAGATTTATGTTCAGGAAGCTCAGCCTCGCCACGCTCGCCGCCGTCACGGCGATGACCGCGATCCCCGCCGCCGCCGAAGCCCAGCCGCGCGGCAACGCTTATGGCTATTACAACAACAGCGCCCACGCCCGCGGCTATTATGACGACCGCTACGACCGGCGCGACCGCTACGACCGCCGCTACAACGACCGCGCTTATTCGCGCCGCGGCTATGACGACCGTTATTACGGCGATCGCAACTACAACCGCAGCTGCAGCGGCACCACCGGCACCATCATCGGCGGCGTCGCCGGCGCCCTGCTCGGCCGCGAGGTGACCCGCGACCGCTATCGCGGCCGCTCCGGCACCACCGGCGCGATCCTTGGCGGCGCCGCCGGCGCGCTGGCCGGCCGCGCGATCGACAAGAGCGATTGCCGCCGCTGATCTTTCCTCGGGTAGCGTATCGAGGCGGGGCCGGTCTTCCCACGGGAAGGCCGGCCCCTTGTCGTTTCCCGCCTTGACGGTTGCACGGGCCGCGCTCGCTGTGTATTATGCACCTAACACAGCGGGAGGAAAGACAATGATGCGTGCAGCGATGATCGCGGCTTCGGTGCTGGTGCTGGCCGCCTGCAACATGTCCGCCGGGGCGGAGGAATCAGGGGAAGAGGGCGCCGCGGGGCAGCGCGACTTCCAGGTCGGCGCGTTCGAGCGCGTGTCGCTGCTCGGCTCGCAGGACGTGATCGTCACCGTCGGCGGCGCCCCGTCGGTCCGCGCCGAAGGCAGCGAAAAGGCGCTGGAGCGGCTCGAGGTCCGGGTCGAAAATGGCGAGCTGCGCATCGGCTATCGCAGCAACGGCATCCTCTTCGGCAGCCACGGGCGGATGACCGTCCACGTCACCGTGCCGCGTCTCACCGGCGCCTCGATCAAGGGCTCCGGCGATATCCGCATCGACAAGGTCGAGGGCGGCGACTTCGACGGCGGCATCGCGGGGTCCGGCAACATGGAGATCGGCGCGATGCGGGTCGGCACCGCCCGGATCACCGTCGCCGGGTCCGGCAACGTCTCCGCCGCCGGCACCGCCGAGGAGACGCAGGTCTCGGTCGCCGGCTCCGGCGACGTGTCTGCCGAGGGGCTGCGGGCGAAGCGGGCGAAGGTCTCGGTGGCGGGCTCGGGCGACGTCTCCGCTTTCGCCAGCGAGAGCGCCGAGGTGTCGATCCTCGGCTCCGGCGACGTCCGCATCGCCGGCACCACCAACTGCACCGTCACCAAGCGGGGCTCGGGCAGCGTGAAGTGCGGGGAATGATCCGCCGCGCCATTGACCGTTAACCATTTGGCGGCATGATCCGGCGCCATGAACAGGATCATCGCCGCCGCCTTGTCGATCGCCGCCGCTCTCGCCGCGGCCCTTCCGGCCGCCGCGGCGGAGCGCCGCTATTCGGTCACCGATTACGACCGGGTCGAGGTGGAGGGGCCGTACCGCGTCACCCTTGCCACCGGCCGCCCGTCCGGCGTCGTCGCCACCGGCTCACAGCAGGCGCTGGAGCGGGTCAGCATCGAGGTCCAGGGACGCACCCTGCGCATCCGGGCGAACCGCTCCGCCTGGGGCGGCTATCCCGGCGATCCGGTGGGGCCGGTCGAGATCGCCGCGAGCACGCGCGACCTGCGCGCCGCCCTCGTCGTCGGATCGGGCAGCCTCGCCGTCGACAAGGCGCGGGGACTGCGGCTCGACCTGTCCGTCTCGGGCAGCGGCCAGATGGCGGTGGGCCAGGTCCAGGCCGACAATCTCGTCGTCGGCCTGCTCGGATCCGGCCGCATCGCGCTGGGCGGCGCCGCCAAGACGATGCGGGCGACGATCCAGGGCAGCGGCGATCTCGACGCCGCCGCGCTCGGCGTGGAGGATCTGACGCTCACCGCCGACACGGCCGGCACGATCGCGGTGCGCGCCGCGCGCGCCGCCCGGGTGACGGCGATCGGCGCCGGCGACGTCCGCATCGACGGCAAGGCCGCCTGCACCCTCTCCGGCCCCGCCGCCGCCACCGTCGCCTGCGGCCGCTAGCCTCGCGGGCGCCCCCTCTCCTCAGGGGGGAGAGGGTTGGGGTGAGGGGGTCCTGAGTCGGCGAGCACGCTCGGACCCGGAGCGCTCCTGCCTGCGTCGAAACCCGACCCTCGCCCCGCCTCACGAACAGCCCCGTAGCCGCCGCGCGCGCCCCCAATGCCGTTTGCAGACATCTGGCGACGGTTTGTCGAACGGCGGATTCCGGACGCGGATCGTTGCGCTATCGAGGGGTCAGCGGCGCAGGAGACCCTCCTGCTTCATCCCCAGGACTGGACCTGCGCCGCCACCCCCTAGATCAGCGCCAGCGCGACCAGCTTTCCGGCGAGGTCGACGGGCAGCGCCTCGACGCCGTCCGTGCCGCCGCCGAAATCGGGCGGCGCGTCCGCGGCCTCCAGATAGCGCCAGCCCTGGTGGGCGCGCTTCGGGCAGGCCTGGACCGGGATCACTTCGGGATCGAGGCTGATCACCGTCTTCCTGTCCGAGTCGCGCGCGGCGAGGCCGAGGATGGTCTGGCGGCCGGCGATGCGGTGCTTGACGATCCAGTAGACCGAACCGCCGACCAGTTCGTCGGCGCGCTTGGGCATGAAGCGGGTGATCAGCGAGACGACGCCCTCCGACGTGACGCGCCGCAACTGGCGGTTGCGCAGCGCCTCGAAGCTCGCGCAGCCGACCGCGACCTTGCTGATATGGAGGGAGGACATCGCCCCCGTCTGCCGCAGATGCGTCACCGAATCAACGGCTTAGCCGGCCGTTTCGCGCCAGCGGTTCGACAGCCGAACCCTCCCCCGCACAGGGCGAGGACCGGGGGCCCTCCCCCGCACGTCATCCCGGCGAAGGCCGGGATCTCGGGCCGAAAAAGGCGCCGCACCCACGGCGCCCTCCCCCGACGCCCGCAAATCCCCTCCACGAGATCCCGGCCTGCGCCGGGATAACGGACCGGGACGAGGTCCCGGCGCCGTGCAGGAACATGCCGACGCCCCCTCCCGTTACTTCCCAAAGGGCCGCGCCGCAGCGCCGGCCGGAATGGAGTAGCATGCCCAGGGAGCACACCCGCGCGCTGAGCGACGTCCTCGACCAGCTCGAACGCGCGGCGCATGGCGACAGCGTGCCGATCGGCGAGGTGGTGGAGACGCTCGGGCGCAAGTCCTTCGCCTCGCTGATGCTGATCTTCTCGCTCATCTCGACGTCGCCGGCGAGCGGCATACCCGGCCTCACCGCCACGGTGGCGCTCCTCGTCTTCATCCTCGTCGTGCAGATGCTGGTCGGGCGCGACTGCGTCTGGCTGCCGGATTTCGTCACCCGGCGGCGGATGTCGACGAAGAAGCTCTGCAAGGGAATCGGCTGGCTGAGGAGGCCGGTCCATTTCGTCGAGCGCTTCCTGCGCCCGCGCCTCACCTTCCTGCTGCACCGGCCGTGGATCTATCTGCCGCTGGTGCTGGTCCTGCTCCTGACCATGGCGATGCCGCTGCTCGAGGTGATCCCGACGTCGGGCTCGCTCGCCTCGGCGGTGATCGCCTTCTTCGCCGCCGGCCTCCTCACCCGCGACGGGGCGCTGGTGCTGGTCTCCTTCGCCCTGCTGCTCGGGCTGCCGATCGCGCTGTGGCAGTTCGGCTTCGGCGGCTAGCCGGCGAGGCCCGCCACCACCGCGAGGCTCAGGAAGGCGAAGAAGCCCATCGAATCGGTGATCATCGTGACGAAGACGGACGAGGCCACGGCCGGATCCTGGTCGAACCGTTCGAGGATCACCGGCACCAGCACGCCCGCCAGCCCCGCGATCAGGATGTTGATCAGCATGGCGAGCGCGATGACGCCGCCCAATTGCGCGTTCTGGAAGGCGATGGCGGCGCCCAGCCCGATCAGCACCGCGATGGTGAGGCCGTTGAGCAAAGCGAGGCGGATCTCGCGCCAGATCGTGCGGACCGTGTTGGAGCGGGTGAGCTGGTTCATCGCCAGCGCGCGCACCGCCACCGCCATGGTCTGGGTGCCGGCATTGCCGCCGATCGAGGCGACGATCGGCATCAGCACGGCGAGCGCCACCATCTCCTCAATCGCCGCGCCGAACATGGCGATGATGAACGAGGCGACCAGCGCGGTGCCGAGGTTCGCCACCAGCCAGCGCACCCGCGCCGTATAGCTGTCGCGGATCGGCTGGTTGATGTCGCCCTCGTCGCCCGCGCCGGACATCAGGAGGACGTCCTCCGACGCTTCCTCCTGGATGATGTGGACGATGTCGTCGACGGTGATCATGCCGACGAGCCGCCCCGCCTGGTCGACCACGGCGGCGGAGATCAAAGCGTATTTCTGGAAGCGCAGCGCCACTTCCTCCTGGTCCATGTCGACCGGGATCAGGGTCTGCTCGCGCGCCATCACGTCGGCGACCGCGACGTTGCGCGGCGTCCTCAGCACCCAGCTCAGCATGCAGGTGCCGACCGGGTGGTGGCGCTCGTCGACGACGTAGATTTCCCAGAAATCGGTGGTGAGGTCGTCGCCGGCGCGCAGATAGTCGATGACCTGTCCGACCGTCCAGTGCTCGGGCACCGCGATCAGGTCGCGCTGCATCAGGCGTCCCGCCGATTCCTCGGGGAAGGTCAGAGCCTCCTCGATCGCGGCGCGGTCGTCGGGGTCGAGGGCGCGCAGCACGGCGCGCTGCTCGTCCTCCTCCATGTCCTCGATCAGCGCGACCGCGTCGTCGGTCTCGAGCTCGCCGGCGATTTCGGCGACCTGGTGCGGCTCGAGCGCGTCGATCAGCTCCTCGCGGACGTGCTCGTTCATCTCGGCGAGGACGTCGCCGTCGAGGAGGTCGGCGAGCGCGGCGGCGAGCGCCCGGCGCGTTTCGCGGTCGACCAGCTCGAACAGGTCGGCGAGGTCGGCCGGGTGGAGCGGCTCGACCATCGCGCGCGCGCCCTCGCCGTCGCCTTGCGCCAGCCGCTCGACCACCGCCTCGACGAATTCGGGGCGCAGCCGGTCGTCCTCGTCGAGCCGGTCGGCGGCGGTCGGCAGGGCGGCGGCCGCGTCCTCGTCGGGCGCTTCGATCGTGCTTTCGCTCATCGCCCTCTCCTGCCGGTGCCGCGTGCCGGGCGCCTGATTAGGGGGGGAAGGCGGCGCTGTCGAGAAGCCGGGGTAGCGCCGGCGCCCCCGTGCGCCTAAACGGGCCGCCAACCCCCATCGACGAAAGGCGCCCCATGGCCAACGAACTCAACACGCTCGTCCTCAACCTCGACACCGGCAACGACCAAAGCGGCGACGTCGTCATCCGCCTGCGCCCCGATCTCGCCCCCGGCCACGTCGCCCGCATCAAGGAGCTGGTCGAGGAAGGCTTTTACGACGGCGTCGTCTTCCACCGCGTCATCCCCGGCTTCATGGCCCAGGGCGGCGACCCCACCGGCACCGGCACCGGCGGCTCGAAGAAGCCCAACCTCAAAGCCGAGTTCAGCCAGGCCCCCCACGTCCGCGGCGCCTGCTCGATGGCGCGCACCAGCAACCCCGACAGCGCCAACAGCCAGTTCTTCATCTGCTTCGACGACGCCCGCTTCCTCGACGGCCAGTACACCGTCTGGGGCGAGGTGACCGAAGGCATGGAGCATGTCGACGCGCTGCCCAAGGGCGAGCCGCCGCGCAGCCCGGGCAAGATCGTCAAGGCGAGCCTGCGCGACTGATGTGGCGCGCCCCGTCACCCTGATCACCGGCGCTTCGGCGGGCCTCGGCGCGGAATTCGCGCGCCAGTGCGCCCGCCGCGGCGATTCGCTGC
>JBKBVA010000309.1:0-2871 GCA_046289665.1 Allosphingosinicella sp. | reverse complement strand
GGCGGCCGCTCCTGGTGCTCGACCAGGTCACCGATCCGCACAATGTCGGCGCGATCCTGCGTTCCGCGGCCGCGTTCGACGCGCTCGGGATCGTGACTCAAGATCGCCATGCGCCGCCGGAATCGGGCGCTCTCGCCAAGGCGGCGAGCGGCGCGCTCGAAATCGTGCCGTGGGTTCGGGTGGTGAACCTCGCTCGCGCACTCGAGGAGATCGCCGAGGCCGGATTCTGGCGCATCGGCCTCACCGGCGATGCGGATACGAGCTTGCAGGACGCCTTGGGCCCGAAACGCGTCGCGCTGGTGCTCGGCGCCGAGGGCGAGGGCATGCGACAGAACACCGCCGCCCATTGCGACGCCCTCGCCAAGCTGCCGATCAGCGGCAAGATGGAGAGCCTCAACGTCTCCAACGCCGCAGCCATCGCCCTCTACGCCGCGCGGGCTGCGGCCTAGTCCCTCAATCCTCCGGCGCGATCCTTACGGTGAGGCCGTCGAGCTCGGGCGCGAACAGGATCTGGCAGGACAGCCGGCTCGTCTCGATCTTGTGATCGGAGGTGTCGAGGAGATCGTCCTCGTCCGCGCCCCGGGGCTTGAGCTTGCCGAACCCTTCCGGGTCGACATGGACGTGGCAGGTCGCGCAGGAGCAGCAGCCGCCGCACAGCGCCAGCAGGTCGTCGAAGCCGTGGTCGCGGATATTCTCCATCACGCTCCAGCCGACGCGCGCCTCCACCTCGTGGCTCTCGCCGTCGCGGGTGATGATGGTAAGGCGGGGCATCGCGGCTCCTTGGGCGCAGGAAATGAGAGGACTTGCGCGGCGTTTATGCTAGCGCCGCGCAGGCACGCAAGGAGGATGGGGTGGGGCTGAGCGCCGGGCAACTGAAGGACTCGCTGGACTCGCTCGCCGGCATCGAGCCCGCCTTTGCCCAAGCGCTCGAGCGCTGCGGCTATCCCGAGCCTCGCATCAGCAATCCCGGCTACGTCACCCTGCTGCGCGCGATCGTCGGCCAGCAGGTCAGCATCAAGGCCGCCGCGGCGATCTGGGACCGCGTCGACACGGTCACCGGTGGCGCCGAAGATCCGGCCAAGGTCGCCGCGGCGAGCCTCGATGAGCTGCGCGCCGCGGGCCTGTCATGGTCGAAGGCAGCCTATGCCCACAGCCTCGCCGAGGAGGTGATGACCGGGCGACTGAACCTGGATGCCCTGCCTGAGGACGACGAGGAGGCGATCGCTGCCCTCACCCACGTCAAGGGCATCGGCCGCTGGAGCGCCGAGGTCTATCTGCTGTTCGCGGAAGGGCGCCCGGACATCTGGCCAGCCGGCGATCTCGCGGTCCAGATCGAGACCGGCCGGATCCTGGGCCTCGAAGCCAAGCCGACCGAGAAGCACACCCGCGCCCTCGCCGAGCCCTGGCGCCCCCACCGCGGCGCCGCCGCGATCTTCGCTTGGCATCACCGGCGGGCGAACCCGCTCTAGCTCAACAGATTGGGCGGCCCTCTTCGAGCTGGACCCCCTGCGCGTGGGCGCTGAGCTGGACGAGAAGGTCCACTCGGCGATTGGCGGGCTCGCGGACATTGGTGGGGGTGCGCACCGGCAGGGCGGTTTCGCCGAGGCTGCGGATTCGGATGAGGCGGGCGGGGACATGGTTGCGCACGAGCAGGTCGCGCACCGCCTCGGCACGGCGCTGCGCCATCCGGCGGTTGGCCGCCGGGGAGCCGGAGCTGTCGCTGTGGGCGGTGAGCAGGACATGGTCGACGTCCGGGCCGTTCCAGGCGAGCCGGACCGCCAGCTGCTCGATGGCGCGTCGCGAATCCGCTGGGATGTCGGCCGAATTCCAGTCGAAACGGACCGAGAGCGGAGTGCAGGCGCTCGCGGCCGGCGCGGCAAGCAGCGCCGCGCCCGCGATCAGGACCGCCAGTAGCTTGCCGATAGGAATGGCGCCCAATCTCCCGAAGCGCCTGCAATTTGAGACCTTTACCCCCTGCGGAGTCAATCCTTCGGGAAGGCGGCCTGTCCCTCGTTGGGCCAGCGGAAGTCAGTGAAGGCGACCGCCGCGCCGGCGTCGAGCGCGGTCGTCTGGTGCCACCAGCCGATCGGCAGGAACAGCACGTCGCCCGCCTGCAGGTCGACCTCGAACGTCATCGCCTCGCGCGCCAGCGGGAAGGCGGCGAGCCGCTCCTCGTCCGCAATGTCGAGGACGTCGCTGACGAGGTCGCGGCGATGGTAGAGCAGACCGGTCTCGGACGGCGGCGCCAGGATCGCCAGTTTCGCGCCGCTGACTTGGGCGATCATCAGGTTGACCGGCGCGAAGCGGAGCGGCGTGAAATTCCCGATCTCCTCGCGAGACATCGTTCCATTCGCGCTCGCCAGATATTCGGCGAGACGCCCGAGGTCGTGCGTCAGCGTCGCCGGGTCCGACGCGGCCGTCGCCATCGCATCCTCGATCACCACCGGCTGCGACAGAGCGTAGAAATGGTCGAGGAACTCGTCGCCCGACAGGTCCCGCACCCGCGGCACGCCGGCCGTCCGCGACGACAACTGCCGCTGGCGCATCGCCGCCTGCATGATCCAGTCGCGCTGCTTCAGCGTCAGTTCGGCGGCAGGTGCTTGCGCGGGCGCTTCGAATGCCGGGCGAGCCTGCGGCTTGGCATCGAACCCGATCCGGTTCAGCGCAAGCGCGAGCGCCGGATTGGCACCGGGATCGAGCCCCCCTGTCCCCACCGGGTCCGCCAGCAGTACGTTGCGAGCGGCCGGCTGGGGCAAGGGCGCGGCGCCATGCCGGACGGGGCAGGTCTCAGCCTCGTCGGGCTCCATCACGCTGCCGTCGGCATTGCGGAACGGCTTCACGCGAAGCTTCGCCTGATGATCGGCGGCGCCC
>JBKBVA010000308.1:0-2881 GCA_046289665.1 Allosphingosinicella sp. | reverse complement strand
ATGAGCCACACGGCCATGACGGCTTCAGCCCGATATTTCGAGAAGGACCGGGGAAAGGCTCTGGCCCTCGCCAATCTGGGTCACGCGGCAGGCGAAGCGTTACTGCCTTTAGCCGCAGTGTTTTTGATTGCACTGATCGGATGGCGCTACTCGTTCCTCGCTTCCGGTATCTGACCGGCCCCCACCGAGTGGTCCGGGTTGATTGTTAGTGCATCGTCACCTCCAGCGCCATTGCCGTCGGGAGGTGGAGCGAAGCGGAACCGGACGGCGGCAATGGCGGTGTGGCCGTTTCCGGAGCGGGCGGTCGGTAGCCCAGGCTGCTGTGCGGTCGGACCGTGTTGTAGTGCCGCCGCCAGGCCTCGATCAGCACCTTGGCCTCGGCGAGGCTGTAGAAGATTTCGCCGTTGAGCAGTTCGTCGCGAAGCGACCCGTTGAAGCTCTCGTTGTAGCCGTTTTCCCATGGGGAGCCGGGCGTGATGTAGAGAGTCTTCACTCCGATCTTGCCGAGCCACTTCTGGACAGCGGTAGCGATGAACTCGGCACCATTATCCGACCTGATATGTGCCGGTGGCCCCCGCGCGATGAACAGCTCCGCCAAGGCCGCCAGCACATCCTCGTGGCGGAGCTGCCGGGCCACGATGAGGGCGAGGCACTCGCGGCTGGCCTCGTCGATGATCGTGAGGATCCGGATCTTGCGTCCGTCATGTGTCCTGCCCTCGACGAAGTCATAAGCCCAGACGTGCCCCGGATACTCCGGCCGCAGCCGGATGCACGATCCGTCGTTCAGCCACAGCCGGCCGCGCCTCGGCTGCCGCTGTGGCACCTTCAGTCCCTCCTTGCGCCAGATCCGCTCCACCCGCTTGCGGTTCACCGTCCAGCCGGCATCGCGCAGCAGTGCAGTCACCCGGCGATAGCCGTAGCGACCATATTGCCTGGCCAGCGCTATGATGTCCTCGGTGAGCTGCTGCTCGTCATCCGCCCCACGCGGCGCCTTACGATGCGTCGATCGATGCTGGCCAAGCACCCGGCAGATCCGTCGTTCGGACACCGGGAGCTCTCGTCGCAACTGGTCGATACAGCGCCGTCGCCGCGCAGGGCTCAGAAGTTTCCCCGGGCGGCCTCCTGAAGAATCAGCTTGTCCAGCGTCAGATCCGAGATCGCGCGGCGCAGCCGCAGGTTCTCCTTCTCCAGGTCCTTCATCCGTCGTGCCTGATCGGTCTTCAGGCCACCATATTCCTTGCGCCACCGATAGTAGGTTTGCTCGCTGACCGCGATGCGCCGGCATGCCTCGGCGGTCGTGCCGCCCTGACCCAACACAATCTCAACCTCACGCAACTTCCCAATGATCTCTTCCGGCTTGTGCTTCTTGCTCGGCATCCGTCGTCCCTTTCGTGATCCAGACTATCATAGTCGATGGACCACTCGGACGGGGGCAGCTCAGGTTCCCGAAGGGACGGTGACGCTGGACATTTCCTATATCGGCCTGGAGCCGGCGAGCCGCACGCTCGATGTGGCGCCGGGGGCGGCCAATGTCGCTGATGTGAGTCTGGGAAGCGCGGCCGATTTCGGCGGCGCGATCGTCGTCACCGGCACCATCCTCGACAGCGCCGCGCGTGCGCTCAACCAGCAGCGCACCGCCGACAACACCACCAACATCGTCTCGTCGGATTCGATCGGCCGATTCCCCGACACCAACATCGCCGAAGCATTGCAGCGTGTTCCCGGTATCGGTGTCGAGCGCGACCAGGGCGAGGGCAATTTCATCAGCCTGCGCGGCGCGCCGGCGGAATTCACGTCTATCACCGTGGACGGCGTCAGCCTTCCTTCCACCAGCCCCGACACTCGCGCAGTGGATCTCGGCACGATCCCGTCCGATGTCGTCAATTCGCTGGAAGTGTCGAAGACCCTGCTCCCTTATCAGGATGCGGATTCCATCGCCGGCGCGGTGAATCTTGTCACCCGTTCGCCCTTTGACAATCCGCGCCTGCGCGTCACCGCATGGGGCGGTGCGAGCTATAACGAATATGGCGATACCAGCGACCAGCGGCTGTCCGGCGTGGTCAGCGATGTCTTCGGCAATGTCGGCGCGCTGCTTTCGGCCAGCTATTCACAGACCGACCGGCGGGTCGACAATGTCGAATCCTTCTGGAACGTGATCGAGCGGCCGGAGGGGGATGAAATCCTCGGCGTGCCGGAACAGGAGTTCAAGGACTATGACACGAGGCGCGAGCGGCTGGCGCTGACCGGCGCGCTGGAATTCCGCCCGTCGGCACTGCACCGCTTTCACCTGCGCGGAACCTATTCCCGCCGGATCGACGATGAATATCGCAACCTGCTCGGCCTGGTTTACGAGGAAGGGGCGCTCCAGCCCGGTGCGACGGAGGCGACCGCCACCTGGAATCGCGCCCGTTTCATCAAGGAATTTCGGCACCGCATCCTGCGCGACGAGACCCTGTCGCTGAGCGCGGGCGGCGAACATGAGCTGCCCGGCGCGCGGATCGACTATACCGGCTCCTATACCGAGGCGGAGCAGACCTATCCCCGTCGCCAGCAGCTCGTCTATCGCTCCAGCCTGCGCCCGAACCTGAGCTACGATTTCAGTGCCGACCCCGACCTGCCCGCAATCTCGATCTTCGAGACCGGCGAGCATCTGAACCTCGGCGCCTATGATTTCCGCCAGACCACGGTGCGCAGCCAGGATACGAAGCAGACCGAATATGCCCTGGCCGCCAATGTCGAGATCCCGACCTTTCTGTTCGGCAATGCGGCAAGCTATCGTTTCGGCGGGCGCATCCGCAGCCGCGATGTGGTGTCGGACGAAGAGAATTATCGCGATCGCCGGCCGGAATCCGCGCCGGATACGCCGCTCGTTGACCTGCTC
>JBKBVA010000307.1:0-2890 GCA_046289665.1 Allosphingosinicella sp. | reverse complement strand
CCTGGATCATCGCGGCATAGCGGAACTGCGCGTAGCCGACATAGGGCGTGAGGTCGGGAACCGGGATCCCGCGAACGCTGCAATAAGCCGCGACCTGCGCGTCCGCGCTTGGGATGCCGAGCTGCTCGAGCGGCAGGCCGTGGAGGCTGGTGGCGGCGCCGCCGGGATAAGGCGGCTCCCACCAGGCGCGGAGATGGTGGGCGAGGTCGACCAGCGGGTCGCCGATCGTCGCCATTTCCCAGTCGAGCACCGCGCGCACCCTCGTCTCGGTCGGGTGGATGATGAGGTTGTAGAGGCCGAAGTCGCCGTGGATGAAGGTGGACGGCGCGCCCTCGGGTAGCAGGCCGCCGACAGTCTCCAGCAGCCAGTCCATGTCGGGAATGTCGACCAGCTTCGAGGCGGAATAATTGCGCGCCCAGCGGGCGAAATTGCGTTGGAGATAGCCGTTCGGCGCGCCGAGATCGGCGAGGCCATAGGCCTCGGGCGAGAGGTCGTGGATCGCCGCCAGGGTCCGGCTCATGTCCCGGTAGATCGCTGCACATCCGGCCGGGTCGACGCCGGGCAAATCGGCGTCCCAGAAGACCCGCCCCTCGACATGCTCGGCGATGTAGAATTCCGACCCGATCACGCCGGTGTCGGCGCAGTAGAGGAAGGGCCGCGGCGCCGGGATGCCAGCGGCGCTCAGCGCCTCCAGCACGCGATATTCGCGGTCGATGGCGTGGGCGGACGCGAGCAGCTCGCCGGGCGGCTTGCGGCGCAGCACATAGCAGGCGCCGGGCCAGGTCAGGCGGTAAGTCGGATTGGATTGGCCGCCCTTGAACTTCACCGCGTCGAGCGGTCCATCGAGCCCGTCCAGCCGCGGCGCGAGGAACGCACGAAGCCGCTCGAGGTCGAGGCGCAGATGCTCCGGCGGCGCCTCGGTCCCCGCGAACATCTCCTGGCGGCGCGGCGGTGCGTTCACGCCCGGCCGCCCTCGCCGCCGCGATGCCGGTCAAGCTCCATCCGCGCGATCGTGCGGTTGTGGACCTCGTCCGGGCCGTCGCCGATGCGTAGCATCCGCATCCGCGCGAAGGCGAAGCCGAGGCCGTGGTCGTCGCACAGGCCTGCCGCGCCGTGCGCCTGGATCGCCATGTCGGAAATCGCCTGGCCGATGCGGGTGGCGGCGACCTTGATCTGCGCGATCTCGCTGCGAGCCTCCTTGACCCCGACCGTGTCGATCAGCTGGGCGGCATGCTGGGTGAGCAGCCGGCACATGTTGATCTGCGTGCGCGCCTCGGCAATCCGGTCCTGCCACAAAGACTGGTCGGCCAGCGCCTTGCCGAACGCGACCCGCGACAGTAGCCGTCGGCACGTCTGCTCAAGCAGCCGCTCGCACTGGCCGATGATGCGCATGCAATGGTGGATCCGTCCGGGCCCGAGCCGCCCCTGCGCGATCTCGAAGCCGCGGCCTTCGCCGAGGATGATGTTGGCGGCCGGCACACGGACGTTTTCGAACAGGATCTCGGCATGCCCCTTGGGCTCGTCGAGATAGCCGAACACGCTCAACGGGCGCAGGCGGGTGATTCCGGGCGTGTCCGGATCGACCAGGATCTGCGACTGCTGCCGATGAAGCGGCGCATTCGGGTCGGTCTTCCCCATGACGATATAGACGGCATTGTTGGGATGATAGGCGTTGGTGATCCACCATTTGCGCCCGTTGATCACATAATGGTCGCCGTCCCGCTCGATGCGCGTCTCGACATTGGTCGCGTCCGACGAGGCGACGGCCGGCTCGGTCATGCAGAAGGACGAGCGGATCCGTCCCTCGAGCAACGGCTTCAGGTAGCGCTCCTTCTGCTCCTCGCTGCCGTAGCGGTGAAGCACCTCCATGTTGCCGGAATCCGGCGCGGAGCAGTTGAACACTTCCGACGCGTAATGAACCCGGCCCATCGTCTCGGCGAGGCGGGCATATTCGACATTGGTGAGGCCCGGGCCGCCCAGGCGAGCGGGCAGGAACAAGTTCCACAGGCCCTCGGCGCGGGCCCGTGCCTTCAGCTCCTCCAGGATCGGAGGCACACGGAACGGCGTTCCCGGCACCTCGTGGAGCTGCGCCTCGTAGAGCGCCTCGTTGGGATAGATATGCTCGTCCATGAAGGCGGACAGGCGCTCCGCGATCCCCTGCACTTGCTCCATCAATCGTCCTTCCTGTGCGTTGATCCGTTCACGGCCAGCCCCCGTCGACGCGGACCAGCGTCCCGGTCGTGAAGCTCGAGCGGGCGCTGGCGAGGTAGAGCGCCGCCGTGACGATCTCGTCCGGCTCGCCGAAGCGGCCCATCACCGCGGGCGTCCGCTTCTCCTTGTCCGCCGGCCAATGCTCGGCGACGTCGGTGCGGAACGAGCCCGGCAGGATCGCATTGACCCGCACCTTCGGCGCGAACTCGGCGGCATGGGCCTGGGTGAGGGCGTTGAGCGCCGCCTTGGCCCCGGCATAAGCGGCGATCTGGGCGGTCGGCCGAAGCGCGCCGAGACTGCTGACGTTGATGATCGCGCCGCCGTCGCCCGCCGCCATTCGGCTGCCGACGAGGGCGCTCAGACGGAACGGGCCCTTGAAATTGAGGGCGAGGACGGTGTCGACCAGCCGCGCCTCGGTCTCCGCCGACGACGGCGCCAGCGGCGACATGCCGGCATTGTTGATGAGGATGTCGACCTTGCCGAAGGCGTCATAGGCGCGCTCGACCAGGGCCTCGATCTGGTCCCAGCGACCGGCATGGCAGGCGACCGCGAGCGCCCGCCGACCCATCGCCTCGGCCTCTGCCGCGACCGCCTCGCAATTCTCGACCTTGCGGCTCGCGACGATCAGGTCGGCGCCGCGCTCGGCGAGGGCCAGCGCCATTGCACGCCCGAGCCCACG
>JBKBVA010000306.1:0-2892 GCA_046289665.1 Allosphingosinicella sp. | reverse complement strand
GGGTGCCCTCCAGCGTCATGCCGATCACGCCGACCTTCACTTCGCCCGCCCCGCTGCCGAAGCTGCGGATGCCGTAGGCCGGGAAGAGCGGCGTGCCGTCCTCGGTCAGCGTGTTGGCGGCGAGGAAATCGAAATCGGCGCCCTTGTGCGGCTCGACGGCGCAGGGCTCGCGCACCGTATGCTTCTCGCAGCCGCCATTCTTGATGCGCAGCAATTCGGCGCGGCCGCGGTCGAATTCGTGGTTGCCGACGGCGTTGAAGTCGATGTCGATCAGGTTCATCGCCGCGATGGTCGGCTCGTCGAGGAACAGGTTCGAGACGATCGGCGAAGCGCCGATCATGTCGCCCGCCGACACGACGAGGTGGTTCGGATTCTCGGCGCGCAGCGCGTCGATCGCGGCGGCGAGATAGGCGACGCCGCCCGCGGGCACCTGCACCTCGCCGGCGGGCGAGGGGGCCTTGATGTTGCGCCGCGGCGGCTGGAGATTGCCGTGGAAATCGTTGAACGCGATGAGCTTGACCTCGACCGGCGCCGCGGCCTCGGGGGCCATATCGGTGGTGGCGCAGCCCGAAAGCCCGGCCAGCGCAGCCGCGGCCGCCAGCAACCTCATCCGCATCCCTCTACCCCCTTCACCCGAAGCGATTTTCCCATCTGGTGCCATGGCCGGCGGCGCTTGTCACGCGCGTCATTGCGCGAGCGCTTCGGCCTTTTCCGCCAGCTCGAGCCAGCGCTCCTCGGCGGCGTCGCGTTCGGCGCGGGCTTTCTCGATGGCGGCGGTGAGGCGCGCGAATCCCGCCGGATCGCGGGTGTAGAGATCCGGGTCGGCGAGCGCCGCCTCGTCGCGGGCGATCTGCGCCTCCAGCTCCTCGATCCTGCCGGGCAGGAGGTCGTAGTCGCGCTGGTCCTTGTAGGTGAGCTTCACGGGCCTGCGCTCCGGCGCCGGCGCGGGCGCCTCGTCCCACGCCTTCGCCTTGGGCGCGCGCGCCTCCTGCTCCTGCGCGCGCTGCCGCACCCAGTCCTCATAGCCGCCGGCGACCACGTCGACCTTGCCGCTGCCGTCGAGGCCGAGGGTGATCGTCACCGTCCGGTCGAGGAAGTCGCGGTCGTGGCTGACGATGAGGACGGTGCCGTCATAGTCGGCGATCACTTCCTGGAGGAGGTCGAGCGTCTCGAGATCGAGGTCGTTGGTCGGCTCGTCGAGGACGAGGAGGTTCGACTTGCGCGCGAACTCCCGCGCCAGCAGCAGCCGCGAGCGCTCGCCGCCGGACAGCGTGCCGATCTTCGCCTCGATCAAAGTCGGCTCGAACAGGAAGTCCTTGAGATAGCCCTGGACGTGCTTCTTCTCGCCCCTGACCTCGACCCAGTCGCCGCCGTCGGCCAGCACGTCGCGGACGCTCTTTTCGGGATCGAGGAGCTTGCGCTGCTGGTCGATGACGACGCCGTCGAGCGTCTTGGCGCGGCGGATCGTCCCTTCGTCGGGCGCGATCTCGCCGGTGAGCAGCTTCAGCAGGGTGGTCTTGCCGGTGCCGTTGGCGCCGACCACGCCGATCCGGTCGCCGCGGGTGATGCGTAGGCTGAAGTCCTTGATGATGGTGCGCTCGCCGCCTGTCCCGAGCGAAGCCGAGGGGAAGCGCTTGGTCACCCGCTCGGCGTCGATCACCACCTTGGTCTTCACGTCGTCGCTGGCGAGGCCGAGCCGGGCGGTGCCGGCGGGGCCGATCATCGCCGCGCGGGTGGCGCGCATCTCGTGAAGCTTGGCGAGCCGGCCCTGGTTGCGCTTGCGCCGCGCGGTGACGCCGCGTTCCAGCCAGTGCATCTCCAGCTTCAATTTGGCGTCGAGCCGGTCGGCGGCGCGCGCTTCCTCGGCATAGACGGCCTCGGTCCAGGCATCGAAGCCGCCGAAGCCGATCTCGGCGCGCCGGAGGCTGCCGCGCTCCAGCCACAGCGAGGAGCGGGTGAGGCGGCGCAGGAAGGTGCGGTCGTGGCTGATGACGATGAAGGCGCCGGCGAAGCGGCCGAGCCAGGCCTCGAGCCATTCGATGGCGGCGAGATCGAGATGGTTGGTCGGCTCGTCGAGCAGCAGCACGTCCGGATCCTGCGCCAGCGCGCGGGCGATGGCGGCGCGCCGCCGCTCGCCGCCCGAGGCGGTGTCGGCGGGCCGGTCGAGGTCGATGCCGAGCTGGTCGGCGATCGCCTCCACCTCGTGCGGCGCGGGGGCGTCCGGCGCCTTGAGCGCGAAGTCCCGCAGAGTGGCGAAGCCGGCGACCTTCGGGTCCTGCTCCAGCATCACGACCCGCGTGCCCGGCTGGACGGTCCGCCGGCCCTCGTCGGTGTCGACCGTGCCGGCGAGGCACTTGAGGAGCGTCGTCTTGCCCGCGCCGTTGCGCCCGATCAGCGCCAGCCGGTCGCGCGCGCCGACATAGAGGTCGATGCCGCGGAACAGCCAGCGCCCGCCCTGGACCAGGCCGAGCTTTTCATAAGCGAGAACGGGGGCTGCCATGATCAGGCGACCGTCAGCTCTCCGCCCATCAGGCCCGGGAAGAAGGCTTCGTGGGCTTTGCGCAGCGCGTCGAGGGTGACGCGCAGGCGCCGGTCGCCCGCGCCGGTCTTGTCGTCGTCCTCCACCGCGCGGCCGCCGGTGCGCCCGAGATAGGTCGCCTCGACCCCCGCCGCCTCGGCGGCGTCGGCGAGCGCGCCGGGATCGCGGGTGGTGACGAGGTAGCGGCCCTGGTCCTCGCCGAACCAGAAGGCGTGCGCCGGCACGTCGTGCGGCGACCAGTCCAGGCTCAGGCCCATGCCGGAGGCAACCGCCATGTCGGCCAGCGCCACCAGCAGGCCGCCGTCGGAGACATCGTGGCAGGCCGCCACCAGGCCGTCGGCGATGGCCGCCCG
>JBKBVA010000305.1:0-2900 GCA_046289665.1 Allosphingosinicella sp. | reverse complement strand
AACTGGCTGTCCGCGGTGAGGTGCTGAGCAAATTCCGGCGCCACGACGGCGCTCCACGCCGAGCTTCCCGAGCTGAAGATCTGCGGCGAGCGCATGATGTTGGCGCGAAGCAGGATCGTCCGCCCGTAGCGGCGCGCGAGATAGGCCTCGTTGGGCAGAATGGTCGCGGTGTTGCCGCCGCGCGACTGGCCGAAATCGGCGACGACGTCATAGACTCCGACCGGAATGTCCTCGCGCACCCGCTTGCGCCGCTCGTAAGGCAAGGCGTCCTCGACCGCCTGAAGCCCCTGAAGGCCGCGGCGCAATGCGTTCGTCTCCGCGGGACGGCGGGCGAGCACGTTCAGCGAGTAGAAGGCGCGGGTGCCGCTCAGCTCGTCGTCATAGGTCTCGTAGGCGCCGATCTGGGCGTTGAGGTTGCGGAAGCGGCCGGTGATCCAGGCGGCGTCGCCCGCTTCGTAGTCGTCGGAGAGCAGGCCGCGGGCGCGGTTGCGAAGGAAGCGGGCGAATTCCTCGTCCTCACCGTCGACCGCGTCCGCCGCCTCGAACAGCAGGCCGGATGCGCGGATCATCTCCTCGGCATAAGCGACGGAATAAGGGACGGCGTAGAGCTGAGTCCGGTCGGGCGCGGCCGTGAGCTGCTCGAGCCGGCCGCGCAGCGACGGGTGGAGCGTGTGAAGCACCGGATATTGGCGCAGCTTGGCGATGTCGCGCTCCAGGCTCGCGGCGTCGGCGCGGCGGACGACCGAGCGCAGATGGGTGAGCTCGTCGCTCCGCTCCGGATGCGCGGCCAGATAGGTCTCATATTCGACGGCGGTGAGGTCGAGCGGGTAGACGTTCTTGCCCGGGGGCGGCGCGTCGACCGCGAGGAACGGGACGCGCCGGTTGTCGAGGGTGGTCGCGATCGGCCCCTGGAACAGCCGGTAGAGCGTCGCTTCTCCGGAGCCCGGGACGAGGCGCGCGCGGGCGGCGAGCGCCTGATGGTGGCGCTGCGCTTCATAGACGTCCTGGAAGATTCGGCCGACCTCGATCAGCTTCGCGACCGCCGCGCGCTCGCCCGGTCCGAGATGGGAGACGTCGGGCGCCGAGGCGGATCGTCTCGGTGCGTTCGAGGATCTCGCGAGTCTGCTGCTCGGTCCAGCCGGGCGCGCGCGCCTGCGCCGGAACCGGCGCAGCAGCCTGGGGCTGGGCCGTCGCCGCCGCACAGGCGGTCAGCGGCAGGAGAAGAAGCAGGCTTGGCCTCACCATGGAATCACTTTCCCTTGGAAGTCGAGGAAGCTGCCCGACCGCTCGCGGGTCAGGCCGGCGATGACCCGGCGAAGGCCGGCGATGCTCTCCTCAGGGGGTGTGGGGGCAGAAGGACCGCCCATCGCCGTCTGCACCCAGCCCGGGTGGAGCATGGCGACGGCGAGGTCGCGGTTGCGCCAGTCGATGGCGAGGCTTCGCCAGGCGGCATTCAGGGCGGCCTTGGACGACCGGTAGATGATCCCGCCGCCGCTCTCATTGTCGGCGATGCTGCCCATCTTGCTGGTGATCGCCACCACCTTGCCCCCCGGCGCGATCCGGTCGACCAGCGCCTGGGCGAGGATGGTCGGCGCGATCGCGTTGACCCGCAACGTGTAGGCCCAGCTGTCCGGGTCGACCTCGCTATATTTTCCCATCACTCCGGCATTGCAGATGAGGTGGTCGATCGGCTCGTCGATGCGTTCGGCGAAGGCGCGGATCGCGTCCACGTCGGCGACGTCGAGCTGCTCGATGCGGATGTCGCCCGGAACATCGCGCAGGTCGTCGGCGCGATCCGGGTTGCGGACCGCGGCGATGACCGTCCAGCCATCGGCGGCATATTGGCGCGCGAACTCGAGCCCGAGCCCGCGGTTGGCGCCGGTGATCAGCAGAGTGGGCATGGGGCGTCTCCTTTAACTCCCCACCCGGCTCTCACCTATCCGCAATGCTCTCAGTCGAACAGACTGGAGACCGAGGTTTCGTCCGCAATCCGGCGGATCGCTTCGGCGAGCAGTGGCGCGACGGTGAGGATCCGAAGCTTGTCGGTCGCCGCGGCGGCGTCATAGGCGGCGATCGAATCGGTGATGACCAGCTCCAGCAGCTCGGACTTCTCGACCCGCTGAACCGCCGCGCCGGAGAGGACGCCGTGGGTGCAATAAGCGATGACGTCCTCGGCGCCGGCTTCCTTGAGCGC
The DNA here is from genome assembly GCA_046289665.1 of Allosphingosinicella sp. GTDB lineage: Bacteria > Pseudomonadota > Alphaproteobacteria > Sphingomonadales > Sphingomonadaceae > Allosphingosinicella. Next base: position 706 of record JBKBVA010000305.1, on the reverse strand, counting down.
CGCAGCGGCGTTGCACAGGGTGCCCGCCGAATCGACGATGTCGTCGACGAGGATGCAGAAGCGTCCCGACACGTCGCCAATGACGTTCATCACCTCCGATTCGCCCGGCTTCTCGCGGCGCTTGTCGACGATCGCGAGCGGCGCGTTGCCGATCCGCTTGGCGAGCGCTCGGGCGCGGACGACGCCGCCCACGTCGGGCGACACCACCGCGATGTTGCGGTCGGCATAACGCGCCTGGACGTCCGCCGACATCACCGGAGCGGCGTAGAGGTTGTCGGTCGGGATATCGAAGAAGCCCTGGATCTGGCCGGCATGAAGGTCGATCGACAGGACACGGTTGGCGCCGGCGGTAGTCAGCAGGTTGGCGACCAGCTTGGCCGAGATCGGCGTGCGCGGGCCGGGCTTCCGGTCCTGGCGGGCATAGCCGAAATAGGGGAGAACCGCGGTGATCCGCTTGGCCGACGCGCGGCGGAGCGCGTCGATCATGATCAGCAGCTCCATGAGATTGTCGTTGGCCGGGTAGGAGGTCGACTGGACCACGAACACGTCCTCGCCGCGGACATTCTCCAAAATCTCGACGAAAATCTCCTCGTCCGCGAAGCGGCGGACGCTCGCCTCGGTGACCGGGATCTCGAGATAACGCGCAATCGCCTGGACCAGCGGCAGGTTGGAGTTGCCGGACATCAGCTTCATGGCGCGCGCATTC
>JBKBVA010000304.1:0-2930 GCA_046289665.1 Allosphingosinicella sp. | reverse complement strand
CGCTTCGGCATCCCCGTCCGCCTCAATTTCTACGAGGTCGGCGAGCTCGAGCAGGTGGTGCGCCGCGCCGCCGGGCTGCTCGGCCTCGACCTCACCGAGGACGGCGCGCACGAGATCGCCCGCCGCTCGCGGGGCACGCCGCGCATCGCAGGGCGGCTGCTGCGCCGGGTGCGCGATTTCGCGCATGGCTCGGGCGGCGCGGTGGACGCGGCGGCGGCGGACGCCGCGCTCACCCGGATGGAGGTCGACCAGCTCGGCCTCGACGCGATGGACCGGCGCTACCTCGCGATGATCGCCGACCTCTACAAAGGCGGCCCGGTCGGCGTGGAGACGCTCGCTGCGGGCCTTTCCGAGCCGCGCGACACGATCGAGGAGGTGATCGAGCCCTTCCTCATCCAGCTCGGCCTCGTCGCCCGCACCGCGCGCGGGCGCTGCCTCACCGGCCGGGCCTGGACCCATCTCGGCCTGCCTCCGCCCAGGACCGCGCAGGACGGGCTGTTCGACTGATCCTTTCACCCGGGAGAGACGCCAAGATGAAGTTCGGCTTTGTGCACGCGGCCGCATATCTGTTCATCGCGCTGGCCGGCCAGGCGGCCGTGGCACAGGAGCCCGTGCCGCCGCCTGTGGTCGTGCGGATGAACGATTATGCCGATCCGGCGAACTGGCTCTGCCTCCCCGGCCGCGACGATGCCTGCGGCAAGCCGCTGCCGACGACCGCGCTCAACCCCAACGGCTACGGCTCGAACGGGCTGGCGACGCCCGCCGCCGATCCGGCCGTCGACTGCTTCTACGTCTACCCGACCGTGTCGCGCGACCCCGGCCTCAACGCGGACATGGAGCCCGGCGCGGAGGAGCAGGCGGTGGCGGCGGTCCAGCTCGCCCGCTTCGCCGGCACCTGCCGCACCTTCGCGCCGCTCTACCGGCAGCTCACCCTCGCCTCGATCCCCCGCGCCGCGGCGGGCGAGAATGTGCTGGGCGGCTTCGCCATCGCCTATGGCGACGTGCTCGCCGCCTGGAAATATTATCTCGCCCACCACAATCAGGGCCAGCCCTTCGTGCTGATCGGCCACAGCCAGGGCACGCTCCACCTCAGCCAGCTCCTCGCCCGCGAGATCGAGGGCAGGCCCGAGGCGGCGCGGATGCTGTCGGCGCTGCTGATCGGCTACAATGTCGAGGTGCCGGAAGGGGAGGTGGTCGGCGGCACGTTCCGGCAGACGCCGCTCTGCACCAGGGTGGGCCAGACCGGCTGCGTCGTCACCTACGTCTCGTTCCGCGCCACCAACCCGCCGCCGCCGGGCGCCCGCTTCGGACGGGCCGCGACGCCGGGAATGACCGTCGCCTGCACCAACCCCGCCGGGCTCAAGGCCGGCACCGCGCCGCTCGACAGCTATTGGTATGCGGGCCCGTCTGTCACCGCGACGGCGGATCCGGTCATCTGGTCCGCCGAGGGCGAGCCGCCGACGCCGTTCCTGCGGACCGAGGGCCTCGCCTCCGCCGCCTGCGTCAACCGCGGCGCCGCCGGCTATCTCTCGGTCCTCGTCAACGCCGATCCGGCCGACGCCCGCACCGACCGCATTCCGGGCGACGTGACGATCGGCGGCCAGGCGGTGCCGGGCTGGGGGCTCCACCTCGCCGACATGAACCTCGCGCTCGGCGATCTCATCGCCCTCGTCGAGGCGCAGGCCGCCGCCTCCCGGCGGCGCTAGCGGCGAGGCGCAAAGCGGCCCCGTCTCGTCCTGGCGGGGCCGATTCCGCTTGCCCCTGCGATTCCCGCGCCGTTAGGGCGAATTCATGCGCACGGACCCCAAGCCTGCCGAGGGCGCGTTCGCGGGGAAGACCCACCTTTTCCCGCTGCGCGTCTATTTCGAAGACACCGACGTCGCCGGCATCGTCTATTACGCCAATTATCTGCGCTTCCTGGAGCGGGCGCGGTCCGACATGCTGCGCGCGATCGGCATCGACCAGCGCGGGGCGCTGGAAGCCGGCGAAGGCGTCTATGCGGTCGCGGAGGTGGCGATCCGCTACAAGGCCCCGGCAAAGCTCGGCGACGACCTGCTCGTCGTCACCGAAATCCGGGAAATCCGCGCGGCGAGCGTTCTCATTCATCAACGAGTCATGCGCGGCGATGAACTTCTTACGGATGCCGAGGTGACGGCAGCCTTCCTGACGCCGGAAGGCCGCCCGAGGCGCCAGCCGCGCGAATGGGTGAACATGTTCAAGCGGTTGCAAGGGGAAGGAAGAGAGTGACGAATCCGGAAATGGCGGGGGCAGCCATGTCGCCCGTCGCATTGTTCCTGCAGGCAGACCTCGTCGTCAAAAGCGTGATGGTCGGGCTCATCCTGGCCAGCATCTGGACCTGGGCGATCATCATCGGCCACGCCCTCAAGATCCGCCGCATCTCCCGCGACAACGAGCGCTTCGAGCGCGATTTCTGGAAGGCGGAGGACATAGACGCCTTCCACGAGGCGCGCGGCAAATCGGACCTGCCGAGCGCGAAGGTGGTCGCCGCCGGCATCGCCGAGTGGCGCCGCTCGACCGGCGGCCGGGCGGTCGACCGCGACGGCACCCGCGCCCGCCTCGCCGTCGCGATGCACAGCGCCGTCTCGGCCGAGGTCGACCGGCTGGCGAGCCGGCTCAACATCCTCGCGACGGTCGGCGCGGTGGCGCCCTTCGTCGGGCTGTTCGGCACCGTGTGGGGCATCATGCGCAGCTTCAGCGACATTGCCGGCGCCAACAATACCAGCCTCGCGGTGGTCGCGCCGGGCATCGCGGAAGCCTTGTTCGCGACCGCGCTCGGCCTGTTCGCCGCCATCCCGGCGGTGATCGCCTACAACCGCATGACCTACGGCATCAACCGGATGGAAGCGCGGCTGATGCGCTTCGCCGACGGCTTCCACGGCACGCTGAGCCGCGAACTGGAGCATGAGGGA
>JBKBVA010000303.1:0-2942 GCA_046289665.1 Allosphingosinicella sp. | reverse complement strand
CCCTTGCAGGGAGGGGGATTGAAAGCGCCCTTCCTCGTGAAGGGGCAGAACGGGTTTCCGCGTCCCCATCAACGACGGCGGTTCGGAAGTGAACGATGGGACTGACAATGAACGACAACACGAAGATCAACGACACCCGCAAGGCGGAGCTGCTCTCGAACGTGGTCGAGCATATCGACATCAAGAGCTTCGACGCGCGCCCGATCGTCGACGCGATGAAGAAGATGAGCTTCACCTCGCGCGACCTCGGCCGGGCGGCGGAGATCTACAACACGATGCTCTCCGACCAGGATTGCTCGATCATCCTCGTCATCGCCGGCTCGACCTCGGCGGGCGGCTGCATGGACCTCTATGCCGAGCTGGTGCGCAACAACATGGTCGACGCGATCGTCGCCACCGGCGCGACCATCGTCGACATGGATTTCTTCGAGGCGCTCGGCCACAAGCATTACCAGGCGCTCGAGATCCCCGACGACGACACTTTGCGCTCGCTCTACATCGACCGGATCTACGACACGTACATCGACGAGGAGAAGCTGCAGGAGACCGATCACACGATCGGCGACATCGCCAACAGCCTCGAGCCGCGTCCCTACAGCTCGCGCGAGTTCATCAAGGAGATGGGCAAGTGGCTGCTGGAGAACGGAAAGAAGGAGAACAGCCTCGTCAAGCTCGCCTACGAGCATGACGTGCCGATCTTCTGCCCCGCCTTCGTCGACAGCTCGGCGGGCTTCGGCCTCGTCAAGCACCAGGTCGACGCGATGAAGGCGGGCCGGCCCTATATGGTGCTCGACGCCATCGCCGACTTCCGCGAGCTGACCCAGCTCAAGATCGAGGCGGGCACGACGGGCCTCCTCATGATCGGCGGCGGTGTGCCGAAGAACTTCACGCAGGACACGGTGGTCTGCGCGGAGATCCTCGGCCACGAGGACGTCGAAGTGCACAAATATGCGGTGCAGATCACCGTAGCGGACGTGCGCGACGGCGCCTGCTCCTCCTCGACGCTGCAGGAAGCGGCATCGTGGGGCAAGGTGTCGACCGCGATGGAGCAGATGGTGTTCGCCGAGGCGACCAGCGTGATGCCGCTCCTCGCCAGCGACGCCTATCATCGCGGCCACTGGAAGACCCGCGCCAAGCGCGCCTTCGCCAAGCTGTTCGCCTAAGCGGACGGTCCGGCGGGGTCTTTACACCTCCGCAACGAAAGAGCACCTTCTCCCGGCAACGGGGGGAGGTGCTTTTTCATGGAATACAGCCCGATTCTCGCGCCGGTGGTGGCGCTCGTCGCCTGGTCGCTGGTGGTGATGCTCTGGATGGTGGCGACGCGCCTGCCGGCGATGAAGGCCAAAGGCATCGACCTGCGCAAGGCGGTCGGCGGGCGGCCCGGCGTGCTCGACGGCGTGATCGACGACCGGGCGCAGTGGAAGGCGCACAATTACATCCACCTGATGGAGCAGCCGACCCTGTTCTACGCCATCGCGCTCACCCTCGCGCTGCTGGGGGCGGGGGACGGCGCGGCGCTCTGGCTCGCCTGGGCCTATGTCGGCCTGCGCGTCGTCCACAGCCTGATCCAGGCCACGGTGAATATCATCTTCTACCGCTTCCTCGTCTTCGCCGCCGCCTCGCTGGCGCTGCTCGGCCTAACGGTGATCGCGGTCCTCGCTCTGGCCTAGCGCGAAAAGGCACCGACCAGTTCGACATGGGTCGACCAGCGGAACTGGCCGACCGGCTGCACCCAGTCGAGCCGGTAGCCGCCGTCGGCGAGCGTCTTCGCGTCGCGCGCGAAGGTCGCCGGGTTGCACGAGACATAGGCGATGCGCGGCACGGCGGAGGCGGCGAGCGCCGGCATCTGCTCCTTGGCGCCGGCGCGGGGCGGATCGAGGAGCACGGCCTGGAAGCGGTTCAACTCCTCCACGGTGAACGGGCGGCGGAACAGGTCGCGATGGTCGACGAACAGGGTGCGGCCGGCGCGGTTGGCGGCGGCCTTCAGCGCCAGCGCCGCGTCGCGGGCGCCTTCGACGGCGAGGATGCGGCCTTCGAGCGCCAGCGCGAAGGTGCCGAGGCCGGCGAACAGGTCGGCGGCGACCCGCGCCTCGCCCACCGCGGCGCGCGCCGCCGCGACGAGCGCCGCCTCCCCTTCCCCCGTCGCCTGGAGGAAGGCGCCGTGGGGAAGCGGCACGGGAACGCCGCCCAGGGTGACGGTCACCGGCTCGGGCTCCCAGCGGGTCTGGGCGCCATAGCCGTCGTCGAGGGCGAGGCGGGCGAGGCCGTGCTCCCGCGCGAAGGCGGCGAGCGCCTCGGTGGCGGCGAGGCCGTCCGCCTCCACCCGCTCGAGCAGCAGGTCCACCCCCTGGTCGGCCAGCGTCATCCGCACCCCGGCCGCGCCGCGCGGGCCGATCAGCGTGCCGAGCAGCGCGCGCAGCGGTGCGACGAGCGCGAACAGTTCCGGCCGCAGGATGTGGCATTCGCGCATGTCGACGATGCGGTGCGACGCCTCCGCGTTGAAGCCGAGCAGCACCTGCCTGCCCCGCGCCTCGGCCCGCAGCGCCGCGCGGCGGCGGCTGTTCGGCGGCGAGATGTGGGCGGGGCGGATCTCGGCCGCTGAGAGGCCCTGGGCGGCGAGCGCGGCGGCAATGCGCTCGGCGAGATAGGCGCCGAAGGCCTCGTCGCCCAGATGCTGGAGCTGGCAGCCGCCGCATTCGGGGAAGTGGCGGCAGGGCGGCGTGCGGTGGTGCGGCCCCGGCACGATCTCGCCCGCCGCGCCGATCCGGTCGCCGGGCGCCGCCAGCGGCACGAAGCGGCCGCTCTCCGTCACCCCGTCGCCGCGCGCGGCGATGCGGACCACGGTCTCGCTCACCGGCATTCGGCAAGCGCGGCGGGGAGCGCGTCCAGAAGGTCGTCGGCGATGAGGCCGGGGCCGGCGAGGGCCGCGGCGGCTGCGGCAC
>JBKBVA010000302.1:0-2966 GCA_046289665.1 Allosphingosinicella sp. | reverse complement strand
GGGGCCATTTCGGCGCCTCCCCGTCCGGGACCGTCCCCGCGCTGGAGCAGATGCTCGTCGCGCTGCTGCGCGCCAACCCGCAGGCCTTCATCCGCAACAACATCAACCTGGTGCGCGCGGGTGCGGTGATCGATCTCCTGCGGGATCGCGCCTTCACCGCCTCCGGGCTTAGCGGCTTCACCTCCGGCTGGTTCACCTTCGGCACCAACAACGATTATGCGACCACGGCGGCGCGGAGCGCGAAGCGGCTGATCGTCGAGGTCAATCCGCACATGCCGCGGGTCTTCGGGGATTCGCTGCTCCACGTCTCGGAGGTCGACGCCATCGTCGAGCATGCGGCGCCGCTCCTCGAATTCGCCTTCCCCGCCGGCGCGCCGGAGGACGAGGCGATCGCCGCGATCATCGCCGGGATGATCGAGGACGGCTCGTGCCTGCAGATGGGCATCGGCACGCTGCCCAACGCGGTCTGCGCGAAGCTGGAGGGGCACAGCGACCTCGGCATCCACACCGAGCTGATGACGCCGGCCCTCGCGCGGCTCATCCAGTGCGGCGCCGTCACCAACCGCCGGAAGGCAACCTATACGGGCCGCAGCGTCTTCACCTTCGCGATGGGCGACAGGGCCTTTTACGACTTTCTCGACGACAATCCCTCGATGCACAGCGCGCCGGTCCAGATCGTCAACGATCCCCGGCACGTTTCGAAGAACGACAAGGTCGTGTCGGTCAACGCCACCCTGCAGGTGGACCTCGGCGGCGCCTGCAATTCGGAGCATATGCTGGGGCGGCAATATAGCGGCTCGGGGGGCCAGCTCGATTTCGTGCGCGGCGCCTGCGCGTCGAAGGGCGGCAAGTCGATCATCACCTGCCATTCGACCGCAAAGGGCGGGACCGTGTCGCGGATCGTGCCGCAACTCGAAGGCCCGGTCACCACGCCGCGCAACGACACGCATATCGTCGTCACCGAATTCGGCTGGGCCGACCTCAAGGGCAAGTCGCTGCGCGCGCGCGCCGAGGCGCTGATCGCCATCGCCCACCCGAAGTTCCGCGAGGAGCTGGAGCGGGCGATCCGCTAGGGAACATCCCTTATGGGAAGCGCGCGCCTCCGTCCCTAGCATCGGCCGGGAAGGGAGGAACGGCATGAACGGATCGAACGCAAGGACGCAGGCAAAGCGCATCCAGGTCGCGCTCGCTTTGCTCGGGGCGGTGACGGCGCTGCTCGCCTCCCAAAGCCTGTCCGACGCCGACGGCTATGCCGCCGGCGGGGCCGAGACCGCTCTGCTCGTCGCGGCGGACGCATCCTGAGCGGGGAGGGGCGCCGGGCGCCCGTCCTGCCCTTCTTCGCGGTCGCGCTCGGCGGAAGCTATGCCTGCTGGCTCCTCCTCGTCGCCGGCGGCTGGCCGGTCTGGGAGATGCCGGCGACCCTGCTGCTCTACGCCGGCGGCGCGGCCGTCCCGCTCGCCGGCCTCTGGATGACGTGGAGGGCCGGCGGCCGCGAGGGGCTGCGCGCGCTGGGCCGCAGCGCGATCGACGTCCGGCGCATTCCCGCGCGCTGGTGGGCGTTCATCCTCCTCTTCGTCCCGCTGCTCCACGCCGCCACCCTGCTCGTCGCCCGCCTCGCGGGACTGGACCCGGGCCCGGTCGCGATCGCCTCGGCTCATGAGGGGGATCCGCTCGGCTTCCTCCTCTTCGCCGCCTTCATTCTCTTCCTCGGCCCGGTGCCGGAGGAAATCGGCTGGCGCGGCTATGCGCTCGGCGCGCTCATGGAGCGCTTCCCCGCCGCCGCCGCGAGCCTGCTTCTCGGCATCGCATGGGCCGCCTGGCACGTCCCGCTCTTCTTCATCCAGGGCTATTATGCCCCCTTCGGCGGCCCGCCCGATCCGATCCCCTTCTTCGGCGCGATCGTCGCGAGCAGCGTCCTCTACACCTGGATCTGGCGCAATACGGGCCGCAGCCTCCTCGCCGCCATCCTGTTCCACTTCATGGTCAACTTCACCGGCGAGCTGCTGCCCCTCGGCGCCGAACTCGAGGCGCTCCGCGCGCTGCTTCTCGGCGCGTTCGCGGCGCTGCTGCTGGCCTTCCGCCCCACCCTGCGCGGCGGTCGCGGCTAGGGAACATTGCGTATCGGGGGCCGGCGGCGCCGCTCCTACACCGGGTGCCGACATCAACAGCTGCGGAACCGAAAATGCCCTCCACCATGCGCGCCGCCGTCGTCCACGCCTTCGACCGACCTCTCGCGATCGAGGACGTGCCGGTGCCGCAGCCCGGCCGGGGCGAGATCCTCGTCAAGATCGAGGCGAGCGGCGTCTGCCACACCGATCTCCACGCCGCGCGCGGCGACTGGCCGGTGAAGCCCGCCCTGCCGTTCATCCCGGGGCACGAAGGCGTCGGCGTCGTCGCGGCGGTCGGGGCGGACGTCACCGGCGTCAAGGAAGGCGATGCGGTGGGCGTGCCGTGGCTCCATTCCGCCTGCGGCCGCTGCAGCTACTGCGTCACGGGCTGGGAAACGCTCTGCGAGAGCCAGCGCAACACCGGCTACAGCGTCAACGGCGGCTTTGCCGAATATGTCGTCGCGCCCTCGGCCTATGTGGGGCACCTGCCCCAGGGCGCCGACTTCGCCGCGATGGCGCCGATCCTGTGCGCGGGCGTCACCACCTACAAGGGCCTCAAGGAAACCGACGCCCGCCCCGGCGAGTGGGTCGCCATCTCCGGCATCGGCGGCCTCGGCCATGTCGCCGTCCAATATGCCAAGGCGATGGGCTTCCATGTCGCGGCGATCGACGTCGATCCGGCCAAGCTCGCGCTGGCAAAGCGCCTCGGCGCCGACCTCGCGGTCGACGGCCGCGCCCCGGATGCGGCCGAAACCCTGGTCCGGGAGACGGACGGCGGCGCCCATGGCGTGCTGGTGACGGCGGTCTCGACCGGCGCCTTCGGAGGCGGCGCAAGAAAGGTCGTCAAGGCCAACGAAA
>JBKBVA010000301.1:0-2969 GCA_046289665.1 Allosphingosinicella sp. | reverse complement strand
GGTTCGCGACGCCGGTCCGCGCTGGGGCGAGCGCGGCAGGGGCGCGCGCGGCAAGGGCAAGGGCAAGAAGAAGGGGAAGCGGAAGGACTGACCCGGAGGCGCCCCGCCGCGGCCCGGCGTTCCCGGGACGGCGCAAAGCTGCTACCGGGCCGCCCGCCCCCGCCCCTGCCCAGGACGCTGCGATGCTCACGCCCCTTCCTCCCGGCCATGTCGGCGCCGTCGTCACCTATCTCGAGATGGCGGAAAAGCCGCGGCCGAGGCCGCTGCCGCCCTCCCCGCTCCGGCTCGAGCGGTGGAAGGCGCCCGATCCCGCCCGCTACCGCATGCTGTTCGCCCGGGTCGGTGCGCGGTGGCTGTGGTATTCGCGGCTCGCGATGGACGATGCCGCGCTCGCCGGCGCGATCGGCGAGGTGCATGCGGTGGTCGACCGGGCCGGGATCGAGGTCGGCATGATCGAGCTCGATTTCCCGCCGGGCGAATGCCTGATCCGCTTTCTCGGCCTGGTGCCGGAGCTGGCGGGACGCGGCCACGGCGACTGGCTGTTCGCCCAGCTGCTGCCGCTGGCGTGGCGGCCGGGGGTGGCGCGGCTGCGGGTCAATACCTGCAGCCTCGACCATCCGGCCGCCCTGCCGGCCTATCTCAAGGCGGGCTTTACCGCCTGTGGGCGAGCGTTCGAGAGCTTTCCCGATCCGCGCCTGGCGGGCCTGCTGCCGCGCGACGCGGCGCCGCAGATTCCGCTGGTCGCGCCCTGAAGGCGGCTCAGTCGAACACCGCCGCGTCGGTCCCGGCGCCGGCGAGCTGGGCGTAGATGCGTGCGATCATCGTCGTGAAGAAGACGACGAAGGCCGCGTTCAGCACGCCGCCGACGATGAGGAGGAGCAGTCCGGACAGCGACCCGGGCTCGGGCGCGCCGGCGACGAGGCCGATGACGATGCCGATGACCATCGTGATCACCATCATCACCACCACGGCCGCGATGCCGAACAGCAAAACGAATCCGAGCAGCTTCCAGAAATGGCCGGCGGTGAGCGCCCAGCTGCGGCGGATGATGGCGATCGGGCCGACCGGCTCGTTGGTGCCGACCGGCGTCATCAGCATCAGCCGCACCCAGATCGCGATGAAGACGACGAACAGGACGAGCATCGCCAGCATGAGGCCGCCCACCGCCGCGGGGGTCGGGGCCGTCAGATCCTCGAGCGAGATCCCGGCGGCGAGGATCACGGGGATCATCACCAGCATCGCCGCGATGCCGATCAGCAGCGAGGCGCCGAGCAGAGGCAGGAAGCGCCGGAAGCCGTGTGCGATGGCGCTGCCGACGACCGTCTCGCGGCGCAGCGCCAGAGCGGTGATGGCGATCGAGCCGACGAGGCTGAGCACGATCACCACCGGAAGCAGGAGCAGGAAGGCGGCGCCGACGTCAGGGTCCTCCGGCGTCGGCTGCGGCGCCAGCGCCTGCATGATGATGCTGGGCAGCGCCATCAGCGCGAAGGCGATGGTGAAGAGCGGTCCCAGATCCCGCTTCACGAACACCGCCGTCTCGTTCCAGGCCTGCGTAATCGACAATTTCTGCATGTGCGCCCCCTTGCTTGCGTGGCCGGACTATGCGCGAAGCCGGCGCGCCGAGGCAACGGCGATCTTGCGCGCCGCGCGCCGCGGGACGAAGAGGGCCGGCGAGGGAGACGAAGTGAGCGGCGGCGACGAAATCGAATGGCGGGTGGAGCCGGGGCTGACGCCCTATCCCGAGGCGCTCGCCGCGATGGAGGCGCGGGCGGCGGCGATCCGCGCCGGCGACGCGCGCGAGCTCGTCTGGCTGCTCGAGCATCCGCCGCTCTACACCGCCGGGACGAGCGCGGACCCGGCCGAATTGTTCAACCCCTTCGGCTTCCCGGTCTACGAGGCGGGGCGGGGCGGGCGCTACACCTATCACGGGCCGGGGCAGCGGATCGGCTACGTCCTCCTCGACCTCGACCGGCGCGGGCGCGACGTCCGCCGCTACGTCCATGCGCTGGAGGGGTGGGTGATCGACGCGCTGGCGGACCTGGGCGTCGCGGCGCGGCGCGCGCCGGGGCGGATCGGCATCTGGACCGACGGACCGCGCGGCGAGGCGAAGGTCGGCGCGATCGGCGTCCGGGTGCGGCGCTGGGTGACGCTCCACGGCTTTGCGGTGAACCTGGCCCCGGAACTTTCCCACTTTTCAGGCATAGTACCGTGCGGTATTGCCGAGTTTCCAGTGACCAGCCTCGACGAGATGGGAGCGTCTAGCCGACAGGAGCATTTCGATCTGGCACTGAAGCAGGGGCTCTCCCGTTTTTTGGTCTCTCTCGAGGGGGGAACCGAGAAGGCTTGAGAGCCGCACCCTTTCCGTTTAGTGTGTCCAACTGATTTGGCAAAAAAGGGGCTATCCCGACCAAATCTCCAAACTAGGGAGTTTCTAAATGCGTGACCTTCTTTCGAAAGTGATGACCAGCTCGATGGTCGCCGGTGCGGCCCTTCTCGTCGCGGCGTGCGGCGGCGGCGAGGATGCCGAAGCCAACAACACCGTGAACTACAGCACCGACGACGCCCTGATGGGCGGCAATGACGTCACCTCGGTCGACGCCATGAACGGCACCGACGCCAACCTCGGCGCCGGCATGGACAGCAACGTCACCATCGACGCCAACACCGTGACCGTCGACACGAACACCGTCACCCCGACGGACGCCAACACCACCGGAATGTAATTTCCGGCCGGCAACGGCAAAAAGTTCGGGAAAGGCCGTCCGGGCGACCGGGCGGCCTTTTCTTATGCGCGCCAGCCGCTTAGGACGAAGCGTGGCTGCGGCGCGACGGAGCCGCCGGCACGGCGCTGGCGCGGCCCGGCGCCGCTGTTAAGCATCGAGTCACGCGGGAAAGAGCCGAGGGGTGGACATGATCATGAAGCGCAGGACCGGCCTTACGGCCATCGCAGTGTCGGCAGCCCTTGCCGG
>JBKBVA010000300.1:0-3041 GCA_046289665.1 Allosphingosinicella sp. | reverse complement strand
GGGCGTCGAGCAGGATGCCCTTGGCGACGTTGCCGCCGACGTGCAGCGCGGGACCGCCCTGGAGGAGGTCGTCGGCGTCGAGCTTGCTGGGATCGGCGGGCGGGCTGGTATAGCGGTAGCCGGTGGCGTTGATCGTGCCCTGGACGGTGAGCGCGCCGCCCACGTCCCCGCCGAGCGCCACCCCCTTCGCGCCGGCACCGACCACGCCGATCGTGCCGGTGAGCTTCACGTTGCCGGTCACGTCGCCGGCGCGGATGCCGACCGAACGATCCCCCACCACCGAGATCCCGCCGCTGCTGGTCAGCGCGCCGGTCAGAGGCGAATCCACCGCGATCCCCGCCGAATCGTTGCCTTCGATGGCGATCGTGCCGCTGTTGAGGATGTCGCCGGCGAAGGCGCCGCCCGGCGCGACGCGGATGCCGAAGCGGTTCGCGCCCTGCGCGAACGGCCCGTCCAGATCCCCGTCCTTGTCCGCATCGACGGGCGTGTAGGTTTCCAGCAGCTCGATCTTGCCGCTGTTGACGATCCCGCCGGCGGCGGAGACGGCGAGGATGCCGGTGGCGTTGTTGGCGCCGGCAATCTCGATCAGGCCCTCGTTGGCCACCTTGTGAGCGCTGTCGATCGTCACCGCGACGCCCGACGGCACGACGACCGAGCCGGCGGCGGTGATCTTCACGTCGTCCGGGGCGCCCGACTTCACGGTGGAGGTCTTGACCGGCGCCGTGGCCTTGGTGGCGATGCTGGTCTCGGCGTTGACGGCGCTGGCGGCCGCGATGATGGCGAGCGGGCAGGTGCAGGCGAGCAAGGTGCGCATCGTGGGTCTTTCCGGGTCTGCGGCGCCGGGACGGCGGCCGTTTCCCGCAAGACGCCGCCGCCCCGGCCGACCCGCACCGGCCGCGCGCGATTTTTTTGCTAGAAGCGCGCTTCCCAGCCGATCCGGATGCTGCGCGGCCTGAGCGGCGTGATCTGGGGCCGCTCGACGAGGGTGAAGGGGGAGCCGAGCGCGAACCGGTTGCCGACCTCGTCGGCGAGGTTGGTGACGGACAGCGAGACAGCGTGCCGCTCCGTCTCCAGCCGCACCCCCAGCCGCGTGTCGAGCCAGCCCCCCTGCTTCTCGCCGAGGATGGGGCCGATGCCGAGCCGCGAGCTCCCGACCCAGCGCGCCGAGGCGTTGAGCCGGAGGTCGAGGCCCGGGCGCAGCGGCGTGACATAATCCGCGCCGAACCGCGCGTTGAGGCGGGCGACGTTGGGCAGGGGCGAGGAGGTGGTGATGATGATGGTCGGCACCGGATTGGTCACCCGGCTCTCGTTCACCATGGCGCCGAGATCGAGGCTGAGACCCTCCAGCGGACGCCAGGCGAGCCTTACGTCCGCCGTCCAGATCTCGCCGTCGCCGATGTTCAGCGTCGTCGGCAAGCCGCTGAAATCGACCACGTCGGCCTGGATGTCGCTCCAGCGCGTGTGGATGATCGAGGCGGCGGCATCGAAGCCCCCCGTGCCGGGCCGCTCGTAGCGCGCGCCGCCCTCGATCGTCGCCACGCGGTCGTTGCGGAAGCGCTGGACGAGGTCTCCGGTCACCGCCAGCCCGCCGGGCCGGAAGCCCTCCTGATAGCGCAGGAAGAGGAGGAGGGCGGGATCGGGCCGCCAGCTCAGCGCGCCCGACGGAAGGATGCTCGTCTCCTGCCGGTCCGCCGCGACCGGCGCGAGCAGGGCGGCGAATTGCGGCGGGGCATCGAGCGCCGCGCCCGACAGCCGCGAATGGCCGATCCGCGCGCCCGCGGTCAGCATCAGGTCCCGCGCCAGCGCCACGCTGCCCTCGCCGTACAGGGTCGCTTCCCAGACGCTGTTGCGCACCCCGGTGATCGGCTGCGGCGCGCCGGGATCGCCGAGCGAGCGCGCCTGCCGCGAGCGGTTGCTGACGAAGCTGGCCCCGATCAGCCAGCCGCCGCCGTCCCCGCCGTCGCGGCTGATCCGGGTGTCGGAGGAGAGCATGGTGATGCGGTTGCGCTGATCGAAGGCGGTGGGACGGCCGCCGATCATGGTGGAATCGTAGCGTTCGCGCAGCGTCTGGCGGACGATGCCGGTGGCGCTGACCAGCCTCAGCCCGTTCCAGTCCCGGCTCACCACCAGATCCGCCATGCCATAGTCGCTGCCGAAGCCCTGCTCGACCGCGCTGCGGCGGGTCAAAGGGGCGGCGCCGCGGTCGGCGAACTGGGCGTCCTCGCCGCGAATGGCCTGGCCGGCGAGGCCGAGGTCGAGCGTCCAGCCGTTGCCCGGCTCGGCGCGCAGGCTCGCGCGCCCGCCGACGATGCGGGTGCGGTTGACGTCGTCCAGACCGCGCTCAAGGTCGTCGATATAGCCGCCCTCGGTTTCGCCATAGGCGACCAGCCGGAGGCCGAGCGTGCCCGGCGCGATCGGCAGGTTCGCCATCGCCGCGCCTTCGCCCCCGGGGGCGCCGTGCCACGTCGTGGAGGCGCCGAGCGCCGCCGCCGCCTCGAACCGGTCGGTGCGCGCGGGATTGGGGAGAATGCGGATGATCCCGCCGAGCGACCCCGCGCCGTAGAGCGTCCCCTGCGGCCCGGGCAGCACCTCGATGCGCCGGACGTCGTAGAGCCGCAGGTCCGGGTCCGGCGCGTTGTAGTTCAGCCGCGTCTCGCCGAGATACTGGCCCACCGTCGCCTGGGTGGGGCCGTTGAAGCTCGAATCGGCGATGCCGCGAATGAACAGCTTGTTTCGGCCGGCGCCGAGATGGGTCGAGGTCACGCTGGGCACCCGCTCGACCAGGGCGTCGCTGCCGCGCAGCCCCTCCAGCATCGGATCGCGCCCGTCGACCATCAGGGCGGCGCCCGGGTAAGCGGCGAGCTGGACGCCCCGCTTGCTGCCGGTGACGACGATCGGCTCGGCGATCTCGAGCGGGGGCGGCGGCGGGTCGGCCGGGGGCTGGCGCGGCGGCGGCGGGGGAGGGGGCGGCGCCCTGCGCATGGGGCGCCGGGCGGGTGCGGGGGCCTTGACGATCAGGTAGGTGCGGGGCCCGAGGCTGC
>JBKBVA010000002.1:0-38568 GCA_046289665.1 Allosphingosinicella sp. | reverse complement strand
ATCCCGCCGGGCGGCGCGGCGCAGGTGCGCGTCGCCGTGGATGGCGAGCGCAGCCGCCTCCTCGCCGAGGCCGCGCCAGGCCGCCCCGTGCTTGCCATCGCGACCGCGCCACGCGCCGCCGTGGCCGCCGAGAGCCTCGCGCCCCCGCCGGGCGCACGCGCCGCCGCGGCGCCACCGCCGCGCGCAGCCGTGGCGGCCGCCGCGCCCGAGCAGCAGGACGCGCTGCTGACGCTGGCGATGGCGGATTCCCTCCCCGGCGGCGCGCTCTTCTTCGACCGCTTCCGGCAGCTCGTCGTCACCGGCTATTACACGTCCGAGATCGGCATGACGGAGGAGCGCGAATATCTTCCGGTGCCCGGCGCCTATGACGGCGCTTACCCTTATGCGCAGGTGACGAAGGTCTGGTCCTCGTGAGGCCGCCCTTGCGCCGCGCGCCCCCGCGCCTCCCGCAATGCCACGACACAGGCGCCGGCCGCGGCGCGCCCCGACGGAAGGATTTCAAATGAGCGCTACCGACAGGTTCGACGCGATCGTCATCGGCTCCGGCGTCAGCGGCGGCTGGGCGGCCAAGGAGCTCACCGAAAAGGGGCTGCGCGTGCTGATGCTCGACCGCGGCGTGATGGTCGAGCACGGCCAGTACGATTATGAAGGCATGCCGCTCTACGACATCCCCCATCGCGATGCGATGTCGCCGCGCCTGCTCGACAGCGACTATTTCGTCAGCCGCCACGGCTACGTCACGCCGAGCCGGCAGAAATATTACAACAACGACCGCTTGAACCCCTATGCCTATGAGGACGGGGACAAATTCTACTGGATCCGGCCCGCCGCGGTCGGCGGCAAGTCGCTGATCTGGGGCCGCTGGTCGTTCCGCTGGAGCCCCGAGGATTTCGCCGCCAACGCCCGCGAGGGGATCGGCGGCGCCTGGCCGATCGGCTATGACGATCTCGCCCCCTGGTACGATTATGTCGAGGACTTTGCCGGCGTCTCCGGGTCGAAGGAGAATCTGCCCTACCTGCCCGACAGCAAGTTCCAGCCGCCCATGCCGATGAACGTCGCCGAAACCTGGCTGAAGGGACGACTGGAGAGCGAATTTCCGGGCCGCAAGCTGATCCCGGCCCGCCTCTCGAACATGACCGAGGACAAGCCCGAGCAGGGGCGCAGCAAGTGCCAGTTCCGCAACCAGTGCCACCGCGGCTGCTCGTTCGGCGCCTATTTCTCCACCCAGGCGGTGACCCTCCCCGCCGCCCGCGCCACCGGCCGTCTGACGCTGCGGCCCAACGCCGTCGTCACCAACCTCGAATACGATCCCGCGACGAAGAGAGTGACGGGGGTGCGCGTCGTCGACGCCGAGACCAAGGCGGCGGAGGTGATCCCGGCGCGCATGGTGTTCCTCTGCGCCTCGGCCATGGCCTCGACCCAGATCCTGCTCAACTCGCGCCCCGAAGACGCGGGCAAGAGCCATTTCGACGCGAGCGGCACGCTCGGCCGCTACGTGATGGACCATATCTTCCGGGTCAGCATCTCGGGCGAGGTGCCGGGCCTCACCGATTTCATCGAATATGGAAGGCGCCCGGGCGGGGTCTACATCCCGCGCTTCCGCAACAACGATCTGGCCGAGGATGTCGGCTTCCGCCGCGGCTACGGCTACCAAGGCGGCGCCGGCCGCCATCCGCTGGGCCCCGAGGGATTCGGCGCCGAGATGAAGCACAAGATGCGCGCCTACGGCCCCTGGTGGTTCGGCATGACCGCGTTCGGCGAATGCCTCCCCTACGAGGACAATCGCGTCTCGCTCCACCCGACCAAGGTCGACCGCTTCGGCGTCCCCCAGGCGCAGTTCAACGTCACCTTCCGCGACAATGAGCTCAAGATGATGGCGGACGCGCGCGAGCAGGGCGAGGCGATGCTGAAGAAAGCCGGCCTCAAGAACGTCTCGAGCAGCGTGCGCGAGCACGTGCCCGGCGACGCCATCCACGAAATGGGCGGCGCCCGCATGGGCGACGATCCGCGCAGTTCGGTGCTCAACAAGTGGAGCCAGGCGCACGACGCGGCCAATCTGTTCGTCACCGACGGCGCCCAGATGGCCTCGGTCTCCTGCGTGAACCCCTCCCTGACCTTCATGGCCCTGACGGCGCGGGCGGCGGACAGGGCGGTCAAGGAGATGGCGGCCGGACGGATCTGATCCGCCGGGAGGCGGATCGGGGGGAGGCCGGATCACCGCCTAGGCGAAGAGTTGCGCGAAAATTGAACGGGTTCGCCCGCCAAGGTCGCCTGCGGCCCGGACGTGGCGCTCCCAGATCACTGACCAGGCTTTACTTCGCCGTCGCCAGTCGGGGCAGCAAGTCCCGCCGGCCAGGCGCCTGACTTTGCCTCCGAACGTACGCTGCTGGAGCGATTCTCCAATCGGCTGAGGCCGTTGCAGTGAGACGTGAAGAACGAAGCCGGGAGAAATCAACGATCCCCATTGGCAGCGCAGCCACCACTCATGCAGAAGCAGCCGCCTTCTCGCGTCAGTTCTTGATGTAGCCAAATCAAGCACGAAATGACGGAATCGGATCCACCGATATACGGCTTGCATCAAATCGATTTCGGGTATCAACTGTAATTCCGAAGGTTGAGGGGGGCCTTCGATTCGCAGTCCGACTTGAGAGCAATTTCGGCCTCAGATCTCGCCAGCCGCTCGTGCCGGGGATTTTCCTTCCCGCGGCGCGGATGAACGTGCGCGGGGGCGCGGATGGGCCGCACAGACGCCGCGCCGCCGCGGGGTGGAGCGCAAACCAATATTGGGAGACAGGTGATGAGCCAGGCCGAACTGACCGCCGACGATACCGCCCTTATCCTGAAATACCGCCAGATGGTGGACGAAGCGGGCGGGTCGATGACCCACGACCTGAGCGACCCCGAGCAGCTCGCCTTCGTCAAGCTGATGCACAATGTCTGCGGAAATCACGAAGGCGATTTCCCCGGGCTCCACGGCATGCTCGATTCCGCCGAGCCGACCGTGGTGGCCCTCGAAGCGGGTGACTCCGTCGACCCGATGACCATCGGCTGGTCGACCGCCTTCGGCATTCCCGAAGTCGGGGCCGTCGCCGAATCGCTCGTCGCCGCGGCGGTCGGCTACGGCACCGTCGTCGACGGCTTTCAGACATGCAATCTCTCGGTCCTGGTCCTGGCGCCCGACGGCAGCTTCCTGGCCAATGGGTCGACGGCCGGCCAGGCGCCGCTGAACAGCCTCGCGCTCAAGACCAACGACGCCACGGCGAAGCCGTTCGTGCCGGGCACAACGGCGATGATGACCTATTCGTACAAGTCGATGTCGGGCGCCTACGCCTCCGGGACGGTGTCGGGCAGTTCGGGAGGCGCGATATCGGACCCGGTCGTGATCGAGCCGAAGCGGGAGAATGGCAATACGACCCCGCAGGTTCCCCAAGCGATCAACATCGGGCTTGGCCGACCCGGCGACCAGTCGGGCTGCGACTATACCTTCGATGAGACTACGGCGCCGAACACCCCCATCGGACGCCTGCCGCTGGTCGGGAACGTGACCTTCGGAAACCCGATCAAGCCGCTCCAGCCGGGCACGAACTTCCTCGTCGACATCTATGTCATCCGCACCGACGTGGGCGGCAAGTCGATGACGCTCACCCCGACGGACATGAACAACGTCTACAACAACTTCAACATCGACCCCGGGAACCCGAACGCGCTGCAATGGAACTTGCCGATGAAGGCGAACACGCAGCCGCCTCCTCCCGACCAGCCCTACAATCCGGTGGTGTTCTCGAACATCCCCTGGAGCACGAACATGCTCGCCTACCTTACCGTCAACATCACGGTCACCGTCGACGACGGATCGCCCAACGGCAAGCCGGTGACGGTCACCATCCAAAGCTCGGACGTGAGCGACAGCGATCCAATCGACGGCGTAACCTACATAATGCCGGTGGCATTCATCTGGCACTGCCTGGGAGAGGACACCCAGGTCGCGATGGCGGACGGCTCCAGCAGAACAATACCCGAGATCAAGGCGGGCGACGAAGTGATGGCTGCGACGGGCGGCGAGGATGCGCGCGTCACCGCAACTCACAACGGGGCCCATTTCGGGGAGGTGTACGTCCTTCGGACCACGTGCGGAAAGGCGCTCACGGCCTCCGCCGAGCACGTGATCTTCACGTCCGAAGGCGAAGTCGCGGCGCGCGACCTCAGGCCCGGCATGAAGCTGATCACGGTGGATGGCGAGGCCGAGTTGAGCACGGTCGAGCAGGAGCCCGGCGAGGGCCGCAACCTGTGGAACCTGTCGCTCGGCCAAGCGCCGCAGATCGACGACGACGACCCCGAAGTCGGGCAATTCTACGCCAACGGCATCCTCGTCGGCGACGCCCGGGCGACGCAGGCGATCCGCTATCGCCAGATCAACGACATAGAGTGGGTGAAGGCGCAGGTGCCGGAGTCGTTCCACCCCGACGTGGAGAGCACCTTCCGGCTGCGCCAGAGCGTCGTCCAGCGTTAGGCGCGCCGCCGCTGCGGCAGGGGGGCGCCGCGGGGCCCCTCCCGCCCGCAACCCTCATCAGAATCGGGCAGGACCATGGCGCAGAATCCAGTACTCACCCAGGCCCAGTGCGCGCCGAGCGGAAGCAACTTCACCGTCCGGGTCAGCTGGCAGTTCATCCAGGGCCAGAGCTATTTCAGCGCCGCGGTGTTCGATCCTTCGAACACGATCGTCGCCAGACAGCTCGTCGACGGCACGCGCGGGACGACCGTGGCGATGCTCAACGCGGTGCCCCTCGCCGCCGGCACCAGCTACACCGTCCGGGTCGCCCAGTGCGATTCCTCGGGCACCCTGACATCGTCCTACAGCCAGCCGCTCAACGTGCTGCAGGCGCCGCTGACCGGCATCGCGACCGTCAACGACCTCGCCAGCATCGCGATCGGCGCCACCCTCCCCACCGTGGGCGCGCCGAGCGGGATCAGCGTCGACCTGCTCGATTCGAACGACGTCGTCCTGGTCGCGGTCACGATCGCCGGGTCGAGCGGCGTGATCGTCCCGCCCCAGCCCCTCGATCCGGCGAAGTCCTATCACGCCTATCTGGCGCCGAGCTCGAACCAGGGGCTTTCGACCGGCGGCAACCAGCGTGTCGACATCCAGATGACCCGGCCTGCCATCTCGGCGATCGCCTATGACGGGAGCAACATGACGGTGTCGGCCTCGGCGACGCTGCCGGCCGGGGCGACGCTGAGCGGCACCCTGCTCGCCGACGGGCAACCGCTCCAGCAGGAGTCCGGCGGGGCGGAAACCGTCTCCTTCGAAGTGGCGATGGCGTCGCTCGACATGTCCAAGCGGTACAGCGCGGCGCTCCGCGCGGTGAGCGCCGGCAATTCCGGTCCCCAGTCGGCGGCGGTCGCGGCGGTGGTCGCACCCCCCCGGATCGACTCCGCTTACCATGTCGCCGGCCATGTCGGCGCGGCGTGGTCGGTTCCGCCGGTCGCGCCGGTCCCGACCGGCGCGTCGCTGGTCGCGATCGCCGACGGGCATATCGCCGGAACGCCGCAGACCACGCTCGGCTACAGCGGCGACATCGACGTCTCCGGGACGACGTTCTCCAATTCGCTGAAGGTCCAGGTCAATTCCGTGTTCGGCGTGGCCAAGGGTCCCCCGGCATCGGTGGACCTCCCCATCGCCGCGCCGGTGATTGCGTCCGTAGCGGCCACGGACCGGGTCGCCAGCGTCGACTGGACGAACGCGGAGGCCGTCCCCGGCTACCGGCTCTGTCTCAACGACAGCAAGGGCAACGCCATCGCCTTCGTCGACACGGGGGACCTGGCCGGCGCCCTCCCGCTGCCGATCAACCCGGAGGCGGTCTATACGATCTCGGTTCAGCCGTGCAGCACCACCGCCGCGGGTATCCGGGTGAGGGGACCCATGTCCGCCCCCGTGTCGCTTCTCGCCGCACCGCCGGCGGTCACGACGACCAGCTACGACGGCACGCATGTGACGGTGAACTGGGACCATCCGGCGCAAACGGCCGGGATCACCGGCTATCAGGCGCAACTGCTCGACGCCGCGACGCTCCTGCCGACCGGCGCTTCGGCGAACGCCGGCGCAGGCGACACGTCGGTGCAGATCAGCGCGTCGCTGACCGACGCGAGCCGGGTCGTCGCCGCCGTCCGGGCGACCGGCACCGGCACCAGCGGCGCGCTCGGCGAGGCCGTCGGCGTCATCGCCGTCAAGCCGGTGATAACCGCCACGGATGCGAGCGCGACCTCGGTCCACATCGCCTGGTCGGCGCCCGAATCGCCGATGGTCAGCGGCTATACCGTGACCATTTCCGACGATGCGTCGACGCCCGCGATCCAGACCCTGACCACGTCCGAAACCGCGATCACCGTCGCCAACACCCTGCAGCCCGCGCAGGTGCATGTCCGGGTGACCGCGACCGGCCCTTCCGCCACCGGGCCGACCGCGCCCGCGGTCAACCTGTTCGGCGCCGAGCCCAGCTTCTATCCGCAACCGGTCAGCAGTTCCGACAGCACGCCGTGGCTGGTGCGCTCGCCCGGCAACCAGCCCGCCGCCGCGCCGATCGTGTGCGCCTTTCCCGACATCTTCACGACGGCGCCGTCGACACTGCCTTCGTCCGGCATCTTCACGCTCGAACGGAACGATGCTTCGCCGGTGCTGCCCTACAAGCTGACCATCCCCGCCGACAGCATCGCCTGGCGCTTCGATCCCGCGTCGCGGACCGCGCTCGCGACCGACTTTCTGAATTTCCTCAAGACGATGGAGATGCCCAACGGCACCGACGTGCAGATAAAGCCCGGCGCGCTGGCGATGATCCGCCAGTCGCTCGCGCTCGGCCTCCCGCTGCTCTTCTCCGAGCAGCTGAAGTTCATGTACGGCTTCGATCCGGACCCGCAGACCGGCGGCTTCGTCGACCTGGTCCCCGGGATGCGGCTGCGCGTCGACAGCGAGCTGCAGCAACTCACGCCGCCCTCGAACAACCAGACGGGCTACGTGCCGGCCGGCATGTCGACCTACGACATCCAGTCCTATCCGCAGGGGCAGGCGCTCCAAACCGGCTTCAACGCGTTCCTGTCGCTGCTCGGCCGGCCGACGGTGCCGAGCCCGCTGCGCCAGCCCAATGCCGGCGGCGGCGGCATCATCGACCTGTATTCCGCGGCGGGGCGGCTGCCCTATTTTCGACTGCTCTATCCCTCGGCGGTGAACGATCCGAAATTCACCGGACTGGTGGATGAATCGTCGCTGCCGGTGATCCTCGGGGCGGCGACCTATAACGGGCTACTGGCCGCCAGCGATCAATATGTCCGCCAGGGCAACTTTGCCGGCCTGACCGGCATCTACCCCTTCTATTTCCGCGGCCGGGCGACCCTGACCCCCGAAATATCGGCGAGCCTCGACGGCCAGCGGCGCTGGCTGGCGCTGGGATCGACCGTCGCCGACCTGATCGCGCCCGAGGGCGCCCTTCCGAACTGCGTCAGCGCCGCGATCGGCGGGTTCACGATGCGCCGGAGCATCGGCGGCCTGTCCAGCGACCTCTCGGCCCAGTCCATCTCCACCCAGGCGATCGTCACCAACCGCGTGCGGCTGGAATATCCGGCGGCGACCTTCAGCCCGACGCGCCCCGGCTATTTCGCGCTTCCGCTCTTTTGCGGCGACGATGTCCGCCTGAACCCCGCGGCCGCCGGCTGATGCCGTCCGCTTCCTTCGACAAGAGCCCGGATTCCGATCTGTACGTCTATTCGGGCACCGGCACCCCGGTGGCCGGCAAGGCCTATACGGTCGGCTTCCTGCAGCATCCCGGGGCCGGCAGCTTCCCGCCCTCGCTGAGCCTCGCCGCGACATGGGCGGACGCGGGCGGCCTTTACCTGTTCTTCCAGGACAGGCCCGCCGACGAAGCCGCCTTCGTGGAGGACCTGCGCGCCTATGTCGCGGCCGGCGGGCTCGAAGGCAGCCGATTTGTGTGGATCGGGAACAGCGCCGGAATCCCCGCTTTGTGGGAGGTGAGCGAAGTGTCGGTGGCAGGTTCGGCACCGGCGGCCGTGTCGCGCTACGCCGAGATACGCTTTCAGAATTACGCGCTGTGCCTGGATCGCGGCCTTGCCGTCTCGCTCAGCGATCCCTCCGGCGGAGCGGCATATGCCGCCTTCGTGATCGCCCAATCGTCCACCGGCGAGGTCCGGCTCAAGACGGGTTCGGGCGATCCGCCCCTCGAGGGTATCGGCCCGACGGTTGAGATCCCGATGGAAGGCTCCGCGATCGGCTGCCTCCGCTTCCGGCTCACCGTCGCCCAAAGCGCGACGGCCGGCGCGGGAACGGAGATGGGGGCGCTCGGTGCGGGGATTTCATTCTACTACCCCGATCCGGAATGGGACCCGAGCTATGTGTCGCGGCTGACCTATCCCCTGATCGATCCGTCGTCGGCCCCGGTGGACCTCTATCCGTGCCTAGACCCGCTCAACCCGCTGCTGCCGGCGCGGAGCCTGTTCGGCTTCCTGCCCCCGGACGGCGGCAGCCCGCAGGCGCTGTCCAGCTATTACCGCACCTGGGTCGGGCGCAGCGTCGGCCTGGTGCCGAGAGCCGGCGCCGCGCCCGGCTTCGCCCTGTCGCCGAGCCCGCGATATACCGGGGATTCTGCACCGCCTCTGACGCTCGCGCCCAACGGCGGCTTCACGATCCGCATCGCCGCCATCGCCGGAGCGATCCCGGTCGCCGGCGAGTCCGAAAGCGCGACCCGGATCATGTGCGGCCTCTCGCCGGTCGAATATGTCGGCTACGTCCCGCCGCAGTCGGGAAGCGTGGCGAATGTCGCGACATTCTATCCCGGCAACCCGGCCTATGCGGCCTCCTTCGATCCGGGAGATGAAACCAGCGCGGCGGGGGGTTTGTCCGGGGAGGCGACCACCGCCTATGTGGCGTTCACCCCGGACGGGCCGCCGGCGATCAACTATTACAGCCAGCCCGATCAATCGGTCTATTACGATCCGTCCGCCTTCGCTCCGCCGCAGGACGCCAGTTTCCTCGACATGAAGGAGATCATCGCCGGGCAGCTGGCCCCGGGACCCGAGGCGTCGATGCCGATGGCGGCTTTCGCGGGGCTGCCGGCGGGCGGGCTCGACGAAGCCGGCGATCAGGCGCTGCACGCGCGGTTCGAGGTGAAGGTGATCAGCCAGGCCCGGCGCGACCGGGTCCAGTCCGGCGCGGCGCTTCTCTCCGCCGCGCCCGGTCCCGAAACGGCCTCGCCGATCCAGTCGCGCGGGACCACCCGGCACGGCATGCTCGGCTTCTTCGGCGCGCCGACCGCGACCAGCCTTCCGATCGTCAAGGTACAGCTCGCCCAGAGCGGCGCCGGCGCGGAAACGCTGGTCCTGGGCGGCGCCGCCGGAGCGGACATCGGCGGACCGCTCAAGCAGGCGCTGCAGAGCAGCCAATTGTTCCTGGTCATGTCCGACGCGGCGCTGTTCGCGCAGAACGCCGCCCTCCTCTCCTCGACCCTGAAGATCGCCGGCATACCGTTCGACCTCGATCCCGGGACCTGGGCGGACAACGGCACGATCATCGTCTACAAATATGCCGGGGCGAGCATCGCCAATCTCGCCGCGGATCTCGGGTCGTGGAGCTTCCCCGCCAATTTCACCGACGGCGGCCTCACCCAGAGCAACCTGCTGGCGATCATCCAGGACATACGCGACCGTATCGAAGTGCCGCCCGGCACGGCCCCGGATCCCAATTTCCTGCATATCTACGAAGCGGTGACCGATCCCGCCTGGAACGGGATCATCGCCTTCAACAGCCAGGTCTCGCTGGCCGCCATGCCGAGTCAGCTGGCGGGGATCGCCGGGGGTATCGACCCGTCCCGGTTCCGGGCCCACCATCTCGGCATCAACATTTCGCCGATGACGGTGATCGACCACGTCCTGACCATGCAGGACACCGCCTTGTTCGGGTTGATCAACTATGTCGACGACGCGCCCCTCGGCAGCCCTGGAGGAGGCGATGCCTTCAAGGTGTCGATGCTCAAGATCCTGTTCGGAAATTCGGAGATCCGGGATTTCGCCTGCAGGATCAATCTCCTGGTGACGAGCCTGTTTGGAAGCACCGTACGGCTCCTGCCAGACGGTGCGCCGGCGGCCGCCGGAGAGATCGTCCTCGACGGCTATTATCAGCGCACCGCCTCCGGCGACGCGTTCAGCTTTTCCTCGGCCCGCGACCTGCATTTCAAGGCGGCGAGCGAGGTCCTGGACGAGGTCGAGATCGTCGGCGCCGATTTCGTCACCCTGAACCCGGACTCTCCGCCGGATCCCGGCGGCACCCGGTCGCTCCGCACCCAGTTCGTCTTCGCCGGCCGGATCCGCTTCCACGACGTGCCCGGGTTCGATGCGCTTTCCTACGGCGACACGGTCGGGCCGGACCCGGTGTCCGGCGGCCTGTCCTATTCGAACCTGATCATCCACATGGATTACGACCTGACCGCGCAGGGTGTCTCGCAGAATCGCGTGTTTCGCTTCGACGCGCAGAACCTGGCGATCGACGTGGCCAGCTCGGCACCACGGCCGCAAAGCCTGGTCGCCCACTTCCCGCTCAAGTTCAAAAGCTTCGTCCAGGGTCAGTCGGGATCGACGCCGGCCGGTCTCGGCTATCTGGCCGCGGCGACGCCGGTGACGGAAAGTCCGCTCACCTATCCCTGGTTCGCCCTCCAGTACGAGCTCAACCTGGGGACGTTCGGAGCGCTCGCGAGCAGTGCGGGCTTCACCGCCTCCGTGTTGATCGGCTGGTCGGCCGCGCCGGGGCCGAGCGTCTATACGGGCGTGAAGATTCCCGGGGCGAGCCCGGAAAACCTGTCCTTCTCGATCGAAGGGCTGCTCGGCCTCTCCATCGACGACATCCGCTTCACCGCGGCGGCGTCGCCGCAAGGGAGCACCGCCTATACGCTGGTCTTCACCAACCTCGCCTTGCGCTTCTTTGGGATCAAGATCCCGCACAGCGCCTATGTCGACCTGATCCTGTTCGGCAACCCGGACCCGTCGAAGCGGGCGGCCAGCCTCGGCTGGTACGCCGCCTACACCGCGGCATGACGGAGGGGCGGGCATGAAGATCATGGTCTGGAACATCGAGAAGTTCACGGACGCGAAGTTCGACGACTACGAATATTATCCCACCGCCCACCTGGGAACGAAGCGCAAGCGTCAATATAACAGCGCCTTCGACCGGAAATATTACATGCGGGATGTGATCGGCGCGGCCGGCACCCCGGGGTCGGTGCCCGACGTCATCGCCGTGATCGAGACCATGGCGGAGCGCAATACCGCGCTGGGGCAGCCGATGGCCCAGCTCGACTCGGCAGGGGTGCTGCGCTTCCTGAAGATGATCAAGAAGCAGACCGGCAATGCCGGCTGGCGGGCCGTCCCGCCGATAAAGTGCAACCCGCCCAAGCCCGCCCTTCATGTCGGAAAATGGGCGGCGCAGGAGGCGGTGGCGGTCTTCTACGACAGCACCACGGTGACCTTTCAGGGGCCGGATTACTGGAACGGCGCGGCCATTCAGCGGGCCGCGCTCGGCGCCGCGGCCTATCCCCTGCCGTGGAACGGCGCGGCGATCACCGGCGCCACCACCCGTGCCGGCCGGGTCGCCCACACCGACAATGCGGGCGCCGCGGTGCTGTTTCCGAACAACATGAACCGCCGCCCGTTCATGGTCGATTTCCAGGAGATCGGCGGGGCGGCCAGGCTGTTTCGCTGCCTGTTCATCCATACCTCCCCGCAGCACGGCGCGAACGGAACGCACATCGCGGGCACGCGCAACATCGCCCAGATCGCCGATATGAACCCGGCGCAGAACACGACCGGGGCGCCCAATTACTACATCGCCTGCGGCGACTTCAACGTGAACGATTACGACCCCGCCCAGCGGATCGCCGCCTATCCGCCCCTGACCGCGCTCAGCTACAAGCACGTCCTGCGCAACACCAACACGGACTCGACCCATTATCGTCGCAATCATGACGCCGACCCGCTGAACGCGCCTTTCAGCTACGCGCACCATGAGGTAATCGACAACTTCTTCGTCCGGAGACAGCCGGGCCCCCAGCCGGCGATCACCGCCTACACCAAGGACTCGATCGACTGCGTCTTTGGGGGGCCGGCGCCGTGGGGGACGGTGATGAACCAGGACCTGGCGACTCTCAACGGCATCGTCGCCGGCCCCGGCCAGCCGGGCCCGACGGCGACATTCCGCCAATGGGCGAATTTCTGGTCGATCATCGCGACCAGCGACCATTTGCCCATCTATCTCCGGATTCCCTGAGGTGGCGCGCCCCTCCCGGCCGGGCTCGAGGTAGAGCGAGATGGCGGAAACCCTCACGCTCGAGCAGGTCCATGACGATCTGATCACCCAGCTCCAGCATGGCTCGACCGCCGTTCTCTCGCCGCGCAACCTTCCCTCGCAACGGCTCTGGTCCCTGGTCGGCGCGACGCTCGGCAGCGAACCCGGCCGGCCGGTCGCCCAGATCGCGGTGGCGCCGCCGAGCGCGATCAGCGCGGTGCGGGTGTCGCCGATCGACGGCGATTCCTTCACGGTGACCGGGCAGGTATCGCTGCTCAACCTCCGGGTCACGACGATCGTCACCGTCACGGTGAGCGCGGGGGAGCCGGATCTCGCCTTCGATCTCGCCCCGCCCGCCGGCTGGACGCTCGGACGGAGCTTCCAGTCTTTCGACAATCGCCTGTTCGACCTGTGGTGCAGCCAGTTGATCGGCAAGACGCTGCTCTGGCGCTCCGCCGGCAGGACCGCGAGCGACGCCCTCACGCTCGATGCGTCGCTGCTCTATTCGGGCGTCTACAACGTCATCAACCTCCTCTACGCCGGTCAGACGACCGAACATTTCTCGCAGCCGATCGCCTTCGGCCCCTACGGCCCCGCCTTGGACGCCCGGATCGACGTGCTCCACACCGGAACGGGCGCGCTCTCGATCGGGCCGGTCCAGGTCAAGCTGCCCTATTTCGTCGCGCGGCTGAACTATCTGCCCTCGATCGACGACGAGACGCAGATGGTTCCGGCGACGAAGATCGGCCTCGCCTGGAGCCTCGTCAGCCAGAACCCCTCGGTAAGCGGCTTCGAGATTTCCGCGCAGATCGCCGACGACTATCCCGTGCTCACCGTCTCCGGCGGCTATCCGGACGACGACGACGCGCTGTCGCTCACCGACATCGTCGGGGCGATGTACGGGTCGCAGATACCGCCGCCGAGCCTGCCGGCGCCCCTGCAGTTCCTCGCGACCGATGTCGGGCTCCAGCGTTTCTCGGTCTCGGTCGGAATGGCCGCGCCTCCCGAGTTCGAGGCCGCGACGATCTTCATCGCCACCAAGCCGACGAGCAGCGGCTGGGTGATCATCGGGCCGGCGAGCGACCCGCTGCTCGCGCTGCAGGAAATCCATTTCCGCTATTCGACCGTCGCGGCCGACGATTTCACGATGAACTCGGTCCTTCTCGGCGGCACGATCAAGATCGGCAAATTGCTGTTCATGGCGGACGTCGCCTATGCGACGAGCGGCTCCGACTACGTCATCGAAGGCGCGGGCGAGCTGGTCACCGCCGATGGTCTCCCGCTGCGCTTCCATGATCTCATCGCCGGCTTCGGCGCGCCCTCGGTGGCGGCGGCGTTCGACGATTTCCTGGAGCTGAGCTTCTCGTCGGTGGGCGCCGACATCAGCTATGCGAGCACCGGCGGCACGGTGACGACGCGCTGGTCCGCCTATGCCGCGGCCGATCTCAAGCTCAAGCTGTTCGGCCAGGAATTCCTCGGCCTGCACAACACCAACGTCGCCGTGACCGGCGAGCAGGTCGGCGACGGGCCGACCGCCTATGCGATCACGGCGGAGGGCGAGATCTTCATCCTCGGCATCACGCTGCCGGCCCGGCTGGTGCTGTCGGAGGCGACCAAGACCTTCAGCATCGGTCCGGTCAGCTTCACGCTGGGGGGAATCATCACCTGGATGGTCAACATCATCCATCCTTCCTGGAATTACGAGCTGCCCGAGCCTTGGAACGTGCTCAACTCGATCGGCTTCGAGAATCTCACGCTCGAGTTCGACATGGAGAAGGAGACGGTCACGCTCGACACCGGCCTCAAGGCCGATTTCGGCTTCATCAATCTCAGCTCGGTCCGGCTGACCTATCACAAGAGCACGCCGGGCAGCGGCAAGCAGGGCGTGATCTTCGCGATGAAGGGCACGTTCCTCGGCCTGCCGATCGAGGTGACCACCGACGACCCCGATCTCGAGGATGACGAGCTCGGCTGGGACCTCGTCAACGGCAAGCCGGTAGAGGTGCCGGGCGCCGGCGAGGCCCTGTTCAAGCTCGAATATCTGGGCATCGGCCAGCATGTCGCGTTCCGCGACACGAGCGGCCTGAAATCGGTCGGCGACGTGATCACCGCGCTCGAGAACAACCTCAAGCCGGTCGCCGGCACCGACGGCAATCCTTTGGCCAAGCTCGACGGGCTGATCTTCGCGGAGAATAGCGGCTGGCTGATCGGCACGAAGTTCGAGCTCCTCTCGACCGTGACGATCAGCGCGATCTTCAACGATCCGCAGCTCTACGGGCTGCGCGTCGAGCTCGCCGGCGAAAAGGCGCAATCGCTCTCCGGCCTGCAGTTCGAGATCCTCTACAAGCGCATCACCGACACGATCGGGCTTTATCACATCGACCTTCGCCTGCCCGACGCCATCCGCCAGCTCGAGTTCGGCGAGGTTTCCGTCACCATTCCGGAATTCGTCCTCGACATCTACACCAACGGCAATTTCAAGATCGACGTCGGCTTTCCCTACCGGCTCGATTTCACCCGCTCATTCTCGGTCGAGGTGTTTCCCTTCGTCGGCTTCGGCGGCTTCTATTTCGGCTATCTCGAAGGGGCCACGTCGGACCGGGTGCCGAGGGTCAGCGACGGATCGTTCAAGCCGGTTCTGGAATTCGGCCTCGGCCTGTCGATCGGCGTCGGCAAGACCATCGAGAAGGGGATGCTGCGCGCCGGCGCGACCCTCGTCGTCGAGGGAATCGTCGAAGGCGTCCTCGCCTGGTTCAATCCCGACGACGCGGATCGCGACACCGCCCTCTTCTATGCGATCGCCGGAACCGTCGGGATCGAAGGCCATGTCTATGGCAGCATCGACTTCCAGATCGTCAAGGCCTCGGTCGACATCACCGCCAGCGCCCGCGTCACCCTCGTCATCGAATGCTATCAGCCGATCCAGATCGCGCTCAATGTCAGCGTCTCGGCGCGGGTCAGCGTCAAGATCCTGTTTGTGACGATCCGCTGCTCGTTCAGCCTGGATCTCAGCCTCGAATATACGATCGGGCAGGCCAGCACGCCGCCCTGGACGCTCGATCATTCCGGCCCAAGCCAGCCGCTGGGACTGGTCCAGAGGCGCCACGTTGCGGCGACCGGCGAATATCTGCGGCTGAGGTCGCTGCGCGCGCGGCAGATGGCCCGCGCAACCCGCGCGCCGACCTTCGATCTCTCGGCGGTCGACCGCCACTCGCTGATGGCGGCGGAGGACCAGGAGCCGACGGTCATACCGCTGCAGTTCCGCCCCTTCTTCACGCAAAGCGACCAGCCTTCGCTGGCCAATCCGCAGCCGCCCCCCGCCGGAGAGCGGGCGCGGTCGGTGGCGATGCTGTTCACCGCCACGGCCGGGGACGGACCGGACACCGCGTTCGCGACCCTCGCCGGGCTCGCCTTCCAGCGGGTCGCGGCCGCATTGCTGGCGCAGAAGCCGAGCGAGACGGACCGGATCAGCCTGTTCGACCTTTCGGTGATCAAGCACCAGCTCGAGCTCGGGCTTCACGACCCCGACTTCAGCTACGACGCTCTGGTCGCCTTCTTCGTCGCCGCCCGGATCGTCTTCGACATCGACAGCACCGCTCAGAACGGCTCGGTCAGCGGCACCTTCTTCCCGATGATCCCGGCGCTCACCCTGGCCGACCGGCTGACCGACGGCTCCGGAACCGAGCAGCAGTTCGTCAGCGTCAATTACGAAACCGATCCGCGCTTCATGGTCGACCAGGACTATGAATCGATCGTCGATGCCTATTTCAGAGCGTTCCAGGTCACCTCCGAGACAAAGGTGGAAGCGCAGGCGGCGGGTGCGCCGCCGGTCGTGCCGCCGCCGACCCCGCCCGAGTCGATGGCGCGATATGTCTTCCGCGACTATTTCCTGATGGTCACCCGCGCGGTGGTGGATTCGGCCATCGCCTGGCTCGAAGCCTATGCCTATTGCGTCCCCGACGGCGCCGCGCAGAGCCTCGCCGCCATCGCGGCGGCGATGTCGGCGCAGGACGATCCGCACGACGAGAATCCGACCGCCTTGTCGATCGCCTCGGCGAACCTGACCGTCGCGGACATACTCGATCCCGCCGGGGTCGACGCCACCGACATCGCCGGCGCCTTCTATCAGGCCAATAGCGGCGAATCGCTCGACGACATTGCGGGCCGCTTCGGCGTTACCGCCACCGATCTGGCGGCGATGACGAACCCCGATTTCGGACTTGCCAATGCGGCGGCGCCCAACATGGTGAGGCCCGGCGTCAGGATCGATCTCGGCGACATCGTCTACACCGCACCCGCCGAGAGCATGGATCTGGGCCTCGTCGCCTTGCTCTTCGGGGTCGCTCCGGCCACCATCCAGGACGATCCGGGCAATGCCGGGCTGAACTTCGCCCTGCCCTTCCCGGCCGGAACCGAGGTCCACGTGCCGGGCGCTTCCTATGTGCTTCAGCCCACCGACACGCTGGCGAGCGTCGCGGCGGCCTTCCAGACGACTCTTGCCACGCTGGCGACTCGCAACAGCGCGTTGAAGACGCTGGTGAGGCCGCTCGGAATCTGGGCCATTCCGACCTTCAGGCATGCGTTCGTGAACGGCGACACCCTGCAGTCGATCGCCCGCCAATATGCGCTGTCCGTCGCCCAGCTGCTCGCCGACGGCTACGCCGCGGCGCCGATCATCAAGGCCGGGGCGACGATCACCATACCCTATCGCCCCGATATCGCCGCGACGGACCTCTATACGGCGATGGCCAGCGTCGCGATCACCGATCCGATCGCCAGGACGGTGTCGCGTTTCCTGATGCACGGCCTGCGCCTGCCGCAGATTGCGCCGCTCACCTTCGATGCGATGAAGCCGTTCTACGACAATATCGGCCAGCAGATCGACGTGCCCGAACCGCTGCTCTCCGGAAGCGGCTACAGCTATTCGCTCACCCTCTCCGTCTCGCCCCGCCCGGACTGGATTTCGTTCAACGGGGGTTCGGGGAACGAGGGCGCCTATGCCTACACCCAGGCCGACCTGACGGAGCTCGGCGTCTACAACGCCGCCTTCGTGCCTGCGGCGGTGACCGTGCGGCAGATGCCCTTGATGGCCTATGCGCCCAACAAATATCCGTTGCGCCAGGTGATTCACTGGCAGTCGCCGCACGGGCTGACGCCGGTGACCGGACAACCTTCGGACGGCAATAGCGAGCCCAATATCTGGCCCTTCCCGTCGACCTTGTGCGAAAGGCTCCTGGGCGGCCCCGCCTCCGATTCCGGCGGGCTTGCCCGTTCCGAGGACGAGACCGCTCTCAAGTTCGCGATCGCCGTCGGCCATCGGGAGGTGCCGAATGCGCCCCCCACCTTCACGCCGGTCGACAGCTTCGCCTGGGGAAGCCTGCTTGAAATCGCAATCAAGCGGGTGACGGCGGGCAGCGCCGGCAACGTCGCGGTCAAGAACGACTATCTGATCTCGGGCGTCGATCCGGCCAGCCGCGAGACCCTGTACCGCCTGTGGACCCACATGGCGGACCCGGCCTATGCCGACAGGGCCGAGATCCACGTGCTGAGCCGGGCGGATCCGGCGAGCCAGAGCGGCCGCGGGGTCATCTCGCAGGACCTGGCGGCGGCCCATACGGCGGTGATCAAGACCAATCTGTCCACCACCTCCAACCCGCCGTCGGTCATGCTCGAGGCGCTCGCCGGGGGCGATCCTTCCGTCGCGTCCGACTTCGCCGCCCCGATCGACGACCCGAAGAACTTCCTGCGGCTGATCTGGGAATGCGCGACGGTCAATTCGGGCGGCTACTACCTGAACTATACCGAAGCCGGCACCGGCGCCGGCTTGCCCGACGATCTCTTCGACGCCGGCGGCGCGGCGACCGTCCAGCTGCTCGTGATCTTCGCGTCCCAGCGCCACAGCGGCGGCACCTTGGCCAGCCAGCCGCCGATGCTCAGGATGTCGAACTGCGCCGTGCTGAGCGATCACATCGACCTCGGCAATGCCGAGCTGGTGGTCGAGGCCGCGAACTATGCGGTCGAGGAAGGAATGAGCCTGAGCGCGGTGCGGACGTCCATGGGCCTCGCCGACATGTCGGATCTCGTGGCGGTGAACGGCGCGATCAAGGTGCTGCTGCGCCCGGGCCTCACGATCGTCGCGGGAAGCGGAACCACGGTTCGGGTCGGCGACAGCCTGGTGAGCGTCGCCGCCCGCGCCGGCGTGACCGCGCTCCAGATCGCGGACGAGGTGGCCGGCAAGGGCGACGCGCTGATCCCGGGCGCGCTCTGCCAATATGCGCTGGGCCAGATGAAGCTGATCGGCACCGGCCCCGTGGGGTCGGTCGGCGTCGAGGTGATCCGGCCGAACCCCGATCCCGACGATGCCCCCTACGGCGCGCTGAGCGACCAGCAGAAGCTGGAGCTCTTGTTCAACCTGCTGGGCGTCGATCTTCGCGCCAACAGCTGGTTCCAGCCGCTGACGATGGTCACCGAGTCGGGCCAGCCGGCCGGCCAGGCGAACGAATGGCCGGCCGCGGGTCCTCTGGAGCCGGACGAGGCGGCAGAAGCAGCGCGCAAGGCCGATTGGGTCTATCGCAGGATCGTGCCTTGTTACGAATTCGCCGCGCCGGGCACCAATGCCGCCCTGCCCGCGCCGCGGCTGCCGTCCCCGAAGGGCAACGTCTATGCCGGCCTCGCGCCGTCCGCGGCGATCCAGCTCGACGTGCACTTCCAGGACAATTTCGGCAACCGGACCGACAGCGGCCAGAGCTCCGGCAGCCTCGCCGTGCCGGTGGGCTATCGCGACACCATCCAGCCGCTGTCGGCCTGGCCCGGCGTGGCTGCGAGCTATCTCGTGAACAAGGTCGATCCGCAGCCGAACGGCCAAACCTTCAAGATCGGCATCGAGCTGGATACCGGCTTCAGGGTCGCCAACTATGTCAGCGGCGACGGCCAAAGCGTCGCCCAGGCGCGCAAGCGGATCGCCGCCGACCAGGAGAAGATGCGGCAGATCTACTATCAGCTCATCCAGCCGGACATGCAGGCCTGGATGACCTGCACGCTGGACAGCGTCGACGGCGTGGCGGCGCCCAACAGCCTGCCCAAATCCTGCTTCGTCGACACGGTGAACGCGGCCCTGCTGTTCTACGGGCAACAGCTCGAGGTCGCGCAGGTCAGCACCGCGGCGAATCCCGGCGACACGCTGGCGACGCTGGACGAGGCCTGGCTGATCAGCGACCCCGGCGCGTTCCTGGCGGCCAACAAGCAGATGCCGGTCGGAATGGTCTTCGATCTGGCGCCTCCGAACGGCACGTTGACGATTCCGGTGACGGTGCTGGCACGCGCGGGCCAGAGCCTCGTCAACCTCGCCGCCAGCGCCACCGCGGCGATGGGCAGGACCGTCACCGAAGATCAACTCGCCGCCCTGAACAGCGACGTCCCGCTCAAGGCCGGGACCGCGGTAGCGACGCCGCAACGCACCATTCCCGGAAGCGGCGAGCCGCCGGTCGGCGACCGGAGCATCGCCCAGCTCGCTGACCTCTACCGAACCAGCCTCGCCGGGCTTGCCGACGCCAACCGGGCCGAGCCGGACCTGCTTCGCGCAGGGACCGCGCTGACGCTCGAGGGCGTCGACTATGCGACGGTGCAAGGCGACACGCTCGACAGCCTGGTCACCGCCTTCATGCACGTCGCGGCGGGCACCGGCCGGAGCACCTTCCAGCAGCTTGCGGATGCCCGGGGATTGTCCATCGGCGCGCTCGCCTTCGCCAACGAGACGGACACGGCGATCCTCGCCGAGGGCGCGCCGTTCACCTATCCAAGGCCCGGGGGCGGGGTCGTCACCGTGGAGGCCGCCGCAGGCGACAGCCTCTATGCGGTGGCCGTCAAGGTGGCGGCGCAACTGCCCGAGCAGGCGGTGACCGTCGAGAGCCTGGTCGCC
Organism: Allosphingosinicella sp.; assembly: GCA_046289665.1. Taxonomy (GTDB): domain Bacteria; phylum Pseudomonadota; class Alphaproteobacteria; order Sphingomonadales; family Sphingomonadaceae; genus Allosphingosinicella. The sequence goes on along the minus strand of JBKBVA010000002.1, from coordinate 18,316 downwards.
GCCAACAAGGACGTGGGCGGCCTCGTGAAGCCGACGGCGAGCCTCAGCACCGGACTGACGAAGGTGACGGTGGAGTCGATCGTCAACGCCAACGCCAACGTGCCGGCTCTCTTCGTGACGACGGCGCACCTGAAAACCTCGGTCTATCGGGTCCAGCCCGGCGATACGATGGCGTCGGTGGTCGCCGCCTTTGCCGGGGTCCAGCCGGGATACACGCTGGCGATGTTCGTCGCGGCGAACCGTGAGACCGGCGACCTGATGCCCGCCGGCGCGCAGTTGCTTGCCGGAAGCTCGGCGGTCGCGCCCGATCCGACCCAGCCCCTGGCCGACTTCGCCGACGGCCTGGGACTGACCGTCTCGCAGATCGGCCGGTTCAACGACGCCAGGCCGCTGGCGGCAAGCGGGGGCGCCGGGTTCCTCGTGCCGGAGCGGACGACCGCCGCCGCGCTCTCGTTCGGAGTCGTCCAGCCCGCCGCAGGCAGGACGCTGGCCGAGGTGGCGGCCCTGTTCGGAATCGCCGCCGGCGATCTGGTTGAGGCCAATGCGGAGATGTGGCGGACCCTCGTCCCCGGAAAGTCGGTAAGCCTCAACGGCAACAATGTCGTCACCACGGCCAGCGACACCTTCGCACGGCTGTGGACCGCCTCCGGCGGGGGCGGCACTGTCGATTATCCCGCCCTCGCCGCGGCAATCGATGCGGCCGGCGCGTTCCGCGACGGCGCCGTCCTCGTCGGGCCGAAGGCGACGGCGGGGCCCGTCGACATCGGACCGAGCGATCTCGCCGAGGCGTGGAACGTGGGGGTCGAGGATCTTCTCTATGCCAACCGCGCCGCCGACGCCTTCCTCAAGGCGGGGACGTCGGTGCGGTTCGCCGGCAGTGCCGGGGCGGTGTCGCTGGTCACCCGCACGAACGAAACGATCAACACCTTCCTCGACCTGACGCTCGCGACCCCCGGGCTTCAGGCGCTGAGCCGCAGCGACTATTTCGCGGCGCTGGCGGCCACGCCGGGCCTGATCGCCGCCGGTGCGGTCTTCGTGATGCCGCCGACCATGGAGCGGATCTCGACCCGCATTAACCGGAATTTCCCGGCCAAGCTGTTCCGGCTGGTGCTCGCCGTTCAGCTGTCGCGGGTCAATTTCCAGGTGACGCCCGCAACCCTCACCGCGCTCGAGGCGGTCCCCGACATCAGCGCGGCCCAGGCCGGCAAGCTGAGCGCGATGGCGAGCGCCGCGACGCTCTATGTCGACGGCGACAGCTTCGACGCGGCGCTCCGGACGGCGTTCGGCGATGAGCCGGACCTCGATTATCTGATCGCCATGACGCGCCGCTATTCGGTGGTCCCGACCGCGCTGCTCGACCCGTCCTTCGCCGACGTCCCGGCCGCCCAGCTCGTCGAGACTGCAGTGCCGGCCCATTCCACGCCGGACTCGCCGACGGACGGCGCCCAGTCGCTGCGGGCATTCGCGGCCGGCCTGGAGGCGGCGTTCGACGGGGCGGTCAAGGTCTGCGTCAGCGCCGGCGGCGATTCGGCGCAACCGGGCCAGACGGCGCGCCAGCTCTGGGCGGTGAACTTCTCGTCCGACGGCTACGGCTTCAAGGTCGACGCGCTCCAGCCGAGCTACTTCGCGCGGCAGCCCATCTCCAACCGGCTGCTCGGCGAGGATCGGGTTCCGATGCGCCACTACGTGTCCGGCAATCCGGTGCCCGTGGTCGACGGCCCCGTCGATATCAAGAATGTCGATCTGGATGTCTGGGCCAAGCAGTTCTTCGAGACGATGGACCTCGCGCTTTCCCCAGAATGCGCGGTGGCCATCCACCAGCACGCCCCCGAGGCGCTGACATCGCTGGTCACGCTCAAGGGCGCCCTCGCGGAGAGTGTCGCCGCGATGCTGGGGCAATTGATCGACAACGGCCATGCCGGGAACCTCGCGCTCGCCCGGGAGAGCTTCGCCGACCGCCTGAAGATCAGGCTCGCCGACGCCTACAAGGTCGAGACCGTCATCCAATTCCCGGTGACCGTCACCAACGGCGGCCCCGAGGGCCCGGGCCTCCAGCCGCCGCGGCTGTTCGGCCAGCCGGTCAACCGGCCCTACGTCACCGGCGCTGTCGAGACCCTCGCGAGCCTCGCCGCGGCGCTGAACGTCAGCCAGCCCTATGTCGTCGAGATGCTCGGCGACGTGCCCGGCATCCTCAATTTGGGCCCGACCGGCGACACCCCGATCACCGCCACCTACACGCCGACGGGCGCCAGCGCCCAGCCCACCGCCGCCGATTCGCTGAACGCGCTGGCCGTCAAGCTCGGGATCACCGGCCCCATGCCGGCCCAGGCCCTGATCGACAATCTGAGCGTCGCGCCGGCCGGCCAGGGATTGTTCGCGCCGGACGTGCCGTTGAATGCCACGCCCGTCGCTTATCCCGTGCCCGCTGCGACCAGCATCGAGGCGGTCGCGCTGGCGCTCGACATCTCGGTCCTGCAACTGGCCTCGGCGATGCAGGACGAACCGGGCCTGTTCGATCCGTCGATCACCTCTTTGACCTGGCGCTACGGGCCGGACGGCAGCGCCACCGTGCCGGTCACGTCCGCCTCCACCTTCAATACGCTGGCGGCCGCCTTCGCGGCCGCGGGCGTGTCGCCGGCGCCGGACGCCGCGGCGGTCGCCAATTACTTCCGGGTCGATCCGGCCAATCTCATCGCCGCCGGGGCGACCGTCTCGATCGTCGAGATATTGCCGAACTACGGGTTCAGCGCGACAGCCGCGCCCTTGTCGTCGGGATCGGCGCTGACCTTCTTCCTCGATGTCGCCAATCGCGCCCGGACCCGCAAGCTCTTCATGAACCTCGATTTCCCGATCAACCAGATCGAGCATGGGATCCGTACGGTGGAGGCGGATCCGGATTACGAATATTCGGCGTGGCTGTCCTTCCTGCTGCCGTTCGATTCCTCCGGCGGCGGCACCGATTCCCGGATCGGCCTGGTCGAGATCCCGATCCCGAACGACGCCTATCCCGACGCTCCGATCGTCACCGGCCAGGGCGGCGCCGGAACTGCGCTTCCGCCGGAACCGATCACCGTCGCGGACCTGAAGAGCTGGGACTATTTCTTCGAGTTCCAGTATCGCGCGGCGGCCCAGGATCTGATCTTCACCGGCGTCACGTTGAACGACGTCACCGGGGCGACGAACAAGCGGTCGCTGAGCATGCTCGAAGAGGATGCCGGCTTGCCGACGAACATCCTCGAGGCGCTGGCCCAGTTCAACGCCAGCTACCAGCCGCTGATGGAGGATCTGCAGCAGCTGCCCTTCCTGTCCCCGGACAATGCGGGCAACCCGGCGGTGGCGTCCGCCTCGGCCCTCGCCGAATTCGCGGCCATGATCGAGCGTTTCCGGGGCGTCCTGCCGCCGGCGGCGGCGGCGGACGGATCGGTCGACGGCGACCACGATTTCGTCCTGACCACGACCCGCGCGCGCGAGCAGGAAGACTTTCTCGACACCCTGATCGTCACCGCGCAGGCGCCGGGCGAGACCTTGTGGCCGGGCAAGGTCCAGGTCGCCACGCCCGGCGGCGAATGGCACGATCTGACGAAGCTCACCGAGACGCCGACCACCGAAATCGTCTTCGCCTATCCGCCGCACCAGATCCGGGCGGATACCAGCCTCACCCACCGTTTCTTCTATCAGCGGCTGGATGCGATCGTCAGCCAGAGCGCCAGGGCCGGACTGCACGTCAGGCGCAACGACAATCTGTCCAGCGAGGGGCCGACGCTGCCGGCCTTCGTCTATCAGACGCCGGTGATCGCGACCGTCGACGATTTCACGCCGCTGATCGGCCGCCCCGAACCCTATGTCATGCCGCCGCCGTCTCCCGGCGCAGGTCTCGCGCAGGCGCTGTCGGACTTCTTCAAGCAGCTGTTCGACATCGGCACCGTCGCCTGGCCGGCCGGGTCCGAGCGGCTGATCAACCTGCACGTCGCCTACCGCTTCGATCTCGCCCCCGGCCAGCCGTTGGGAGGATCGAACCTCAGCCCGCAGACGCCGGCGCTGCTGCACACCCAATATGCGTTCCAGCTCAACCCCATTTCGGGATCGCCCGATTACGAGGCGGTCAGCGGGACGTTCGTCACCAACCTTGCCGATGCGATCGACGGCTGGAGGACGGCCAACCTCGACCCCGGCCAGACGGGCTACCTCGTCTTCGACCTCGCCGTGTTCCAAGCCAAGGCGGAAGACGCCGCGAGCCCGATCCTGAAAATCTCCACGCTGTTATGGGCCTTGTCCTGACCGGGCACGCCCGGACGCATGACGGGACAGAAAAATGGCGGAGCGGGAGGTCGCCGAACGTTGCCGCCTAAACACTTGAACTTACGTTAGAAAACAAGTCTGCATTTGGCGCGACCCCACATTCATCCCCACACGAAGCATCGGCTTCAATGAGCCCGACTCGGTCATCGTGGGACGCTCGTCCTTTCGCACAAGTAGCAGTCGGCAGCGCCCTGACGCCGATCGGCAGGAAGCCGTGCCGTCGTTCGTCAGCCGGTCATGACGATCTGGATGTTCGCCTGGGGGATGCCGTACCGTGTCGAGAGGCCCTTCTTTGCCTCTTCAATCGACAGGCCCGTCGCCGGGGCTGACGGCGCGGTCCCTCCATCCTCCAAGCCGCTCGTCTTCGGCATCGGCTTGAACTTCAGCTTTGAGATATCGAGGCCCTTGATCCTCAGCGAGTCAGTGTCGCCGTAGGTCACTGGGTTCCGCTCATGCCCACGAAACTCGGGGATCAAAACCTCGGCATACTCGCTGAACAGGATGATGTAGCGATCACGGCCGTTGAACACCCCCACCTTACGGATGCCCGACACCTTGCCGACCAAGAAGGCGGCCCGGTGGGGTTCGGGACGATGGCCGCACTCCTCATCGAACTTCCGGTCAGCGTTGCGGGTGCAGACCACGTACTCAATGGTCGCCATCTTAGAGGGGTTCAGGACCCACGACTGCGTCCCTCCGGCCTCGATGATGGAAGGGATGGACTTAGCGGTAAACACAATCAGCGCACCCTTGGCCATGTATCATCTCCTCACTGAGATCCCGTCCTACACAGGTCTAGCATACTTTGTATATAGAATATATATAAGATGTGTTCAACTCGTTTGTTCGACGAGCGGCGCCTGGGACGTGGTCGGTGGTCGTGCGAATATCGGACGCAGTCCCCCAGGTGAATCTACCTTGCTGGCTGCGGTACAATACGCGTCGTCAGGGCTAGGCGCCTGACTGACCGATTGTGGCGCAAATCGCCCGATATTGCGGAGCGTGACGCAGCCCGCCACCGCTGCGCACGGACTCAGGCTTAGCTTCGCAGGACGTCAGGGAAGCGCCTCGAACTTGCGCTGAAAGCCTTGGACCAACTCCCGGAGGCGCGCAGGTTGTAGAACCTCTACCGAGTCCCCCCACGAGTAGAGATGCCAACACATTTCGAGATGGCCTGATGCTTGGAACCGTACGAGCAGACTGCCATCCGCCTCGTCCTCTAGAGTCTGCGTCGGATGAAATATGAACCTTCTGGCGTGCGGCGCCGCTTCGCGTGAAAACCGCCATACAACCAAGCCATGCTCCGCAGAGCTTTCATATGAGCCGAAGCCCTTTTCCGCGTGCCGCCGGATGCTGAAGCCGGGATCGAGCTCAAAGCTGTCCTCAAGGACTTCGGCGGAATAGATTTCCTCCACCCGGTAATGGCGGAGCGGGGCGGTCTGCGGCTTCGAGGTATCCCGCGCGACGAGGTATCGGCGCACGCCGAGTAGGAGTCCGTGAGGCGCGACCACGCGCTCGGCGGGCTTGTCCTGGGTGCGTCTCCGATAGGATATCTTCAAAAGGAAGGGTCCCTTCAGCGCCTCGGAGATAGCGGCGTCCACTTCCGTGATCGCGGCCGGCCGCGGCCCTGGCCGAGCGGCATGGCCAAGCGCCTCGAGGAGCGCTTCCTCGTCCACCTCGAGGCGCGTCCCGGCTTCCGGCGGGATCAGGGCCCGCACCTTGCGCTCGAGTTGCCGGACCGTCGCCGCCTCGCTGGTCATGCCCAATAGCTCGAGCTCGGCGATGGCGGTGCTCAGCGCGAACATCTCCTCCGCGGAAGGGGTCAGGAGCTGCGCGACCGCTCGCGCGGGTATGCGCCAGCGGCGCTTCCTGTCGTCCCCTACCGCGGCGCGGGTCTGCGGGAACGCCGCCTCGAGGGCCTCCGTCATCCGCTGGGCGGAGCGATGCACGCAGCCGAACTCCTCGACAATCTCCTCGAGCGAGACGCCGCTGCGGCGGGTAGCCATCATGGCGAGCTTGAGCAGCTCCTGCGCTTTCGCGAACGACACCAAAACCTCCATGACAGCTTTTGTCGTGCTGGCATGCTATAGCGGGACGAAGGGGATTGCGCATGCGATTGATCAACGAGGCTCTCAGGCTCTCGGCGTCCGACCTGATGCGGTTCAAGGGGTGCAGGCATGCGACTGCGCTGGATCTGCGGCTCATCGAGATCGGTGATCTCCGGCCCGGCGACGATAGCGAAGAAGCCGAGCTCCTGCAGAAGCAGGGCGACGAGCACGAGCTGGCCTTTCTGGAGAAGCTCAAGGCCGAAGGGCGAAGCGTGATCTCCATCCCCAAGGACGGGATTACGCTTGAAGAATCGGTTCGCCTGACCATCGAAGCCATGAAGGCGGGACCCGACATCATCTTCCAGGGCGCGATGCTCGATGGCGCCTGGGGCGGCTATTCGGACTTCCTGGAACGGGTCGAGCGCCCGTCCGACCTCGGGTGCTGGTCCTACGAGGTGGTCGACACGAAGCTGAAGCGGAAGCCCGATCCCAAGCACGTCCTCCAGCTCTGCCTCTACAGCGATCTTCTCCACAAGGTTCAAGGCGTCGCGCCCGAGGCTGCCCACCTCCAGTTGGGCGACGGCACCCGGTTCACGGTACGGCTCGCGGACGTCTCCGCCTACGCACGGCATGCGCGCAGGATCCTTGAGTCATTTCTTGTCGATCGCCTGGCAACCCGGCCGGAGCCGGTGGCGGCATGTCCTCTGTGCCGCTGGAAGCGCCAATGTGCGGAGCAGTGGGACCGGGAGGACAGCCTCGCCCTCGTCGCAGGCATCAGCCGGTCCCAGCGTCAGAAGCTCGAGTCCGCCGGGGTCGCCACCATGGCCGCTCTCTCCACCCGTCAGGATCGCGTGCCGGGCATGGCAGCGGAAACGCAGCGCCGCCTCGTGTCGCAGGCTCGGCTTCAGACGCAACGCCGCGCCGGCGGGCCTCCCGCATTGGAGCTTCGGGACCCGCAACCGGGAAAGGGCTTCGGGCTGCTGCCGGCGCCGGACGACGGCGATATCTTCTACGACATCGAGGGCGATCCCTATTTCCCGGGAGGCCTCGAATACCTCCACGGGCTTTGGTACCGCGAATCGGGCGATTGGACGTTTCGCGCCTTCTGGGCGCATACGCGGGAGGACGAGGGCCGCGCGGTGGCGGAGCTGCTGGCGTTCCTCGCCGGTCACATGAAGCGCCATCCTGCCGCGCACATCTATCATTATGCGAATTACGAGATCGCGGCCCTGCGGCGGCTGACAGCCCTGCATCGCACGGGCGAGGCGGCGATCGACCAGCTCCAGCGAGAGCGGCGGTTCGTCGACCTGTTCAAGGTCGTCTCGGGGGCGCTGGTCGCTTCCGAAAAAGGCTATTCCATTAAGGACCTCGAGGCCTTCTACATGGAGAAGCGGGCCGCCGACGTCGCGAGCGCCGGGGCGAGCGTCGTCTTCTACGAGAAGTGGCGGGAGACGCGCGAGCAGCGCCTGCTCGACGAGATCCGCGATTATAACCGCACCGACTGCCTCTCGACCCAGCTTCTACGGGATTGGCTGGTGCGCGATGTTCGGCCCGCAAACATGAATTGGCCGGTGCTCGGCGAGGTGCCGGAAGGCGGCCCGCTTTCCAACGTGGAGGCCGAGGACGCGGAGATCGCGGAGTTGCGGGCAAGGCTCCAGCCGGTCCGCCACCGCCTGGGCGACCGGGTGGCCGACCTGCTGCTCGACCTGAGCCAGTTCCACAAGCGGGAGGACAAGCCGGCCTATTGGGCGATCTTCGACCGCCTCGCTCAGGAGAGCGAGGAGCTGCTCGACGATCTCGAGTGCATCCAGGGGCTCGAGGCCGTTGGAGAGCCCGTCAAGGTCACGGCAAAATCCTTCGAGCGGACCTACAGCTTCCCACCGCAGGAGACGAAGCTGCGGGCCGGCAAGAGCCCGTGCGTAAAGCCTGCGGTGATGCCGGAGGACGTAAGCCTCCGCTCGATCGACCATGAGGCCGGCCAGCTGATGCTTCGCCGCTCGACCGCGAAGGGGCCGCTCCCGGACCGGCTCGACCTCCTGCCCCCCAAGCCGCTCCGCAACAGTATCCTGAGGGACGCGGTCGCCGCCGTCACCGACGAGATCATCGCGAACAGCGGACGCTTCCCCGCCGCCGAGCATCTGCTGACACGCTCGCCACCCCTGTTCGCCGACGGGTTGCGCCCCGCCGGGATCATCCCTGCCGACGGGGACCTGCCGGCCGAGACCAGCCGCGCCATCGCGGCGATGGCCGGCACGACGCTCGCGATTCAGGGGCCCCCGGGCACCGGCAAGACGTACGTCAGCGCGCTCGCGATCGTCGACCTCGTTCGCGCGGGAAAGCGCGTCGCGGTCTCGTCGAACAGCCACAAGGCGATCGGCAACCTGCTCAAGGCCGTTGTCGACCGGGCCCGCGGCGAGGGCGTTAAGTGCAGCGTGGTCCAGAAGTCGGGCGACGACGAGGAAGAGGACGCCAATCCCGGCATCGTCTTCGTGAACGACAACGATGCACCCGAAATCGCCTCCGCCGACATTGTCGGCGCCACTGCATGGCACTTCGCGCGCTACGATGCCCCGGCCTTCGACTATCTCGTCGTCGACGAGGCGGGACAGGTCTCGATCGCGAACATCCTCGCGATGGCGCGATCGGCAAGGAACATCGTCCTGGTCGGCGATCCCATGCAACTGCCGCAGCCGCTGCAGGGCTGCCATCCCGGCGACAGCGGCCGCTCGTGCTTGGAGTACCTGATCGACGGCCACCGGGTCATCCCTTCAGACCGGGGCGTGTTCATCCCCGTCAGCCGGCGAATGCACCCGAGCGTGTGCGGCTTCATATCGACCGCGGTCTATGAGGGCCGGCTCAGCAGCGACGACGCCGCGGCCGGACAGACCTTAGTGTCCCGCGCCGGCGGTAATCTCGCGGGCGCGGGAATGAGGGCCGTCGTGCATTTCGGCCGGTCGCAGGTGAGCGTGGAGGAGATCGACGCGATCGAGGCGCGCATCGCCGAGCTCGAGGGGGCGACCTACCGCGATCGGCACGGGCGCGAGCGGATCATCGGGTTGAACGACATTCTCGTCGTCGCTCCGTACAACGCCCAGGTCAACGCCCTGCGCGCCGCGTTGCCGGACCTGGTCCGGGTCGGGACCGTCGACCGGTTTCAGGGGCAGGAGGCGCCCGTCTGCCTCGTGTCCATGACCACCTCCAGCGGCGAGGAGCTGCCTCGCGACATCGCCTTCCTGTTCTCGCTGAACCGAATCAACGTCGCCGTTTCCCGAGCCCAGATCGCCGCGATGGTCTTCGCGAGCCCCCTTCTCCTCGAAACGCCGTGCCGGACCGTCGAGGAGATGTCGCTGGTCAATGCTCTCTGCGCGCTACGCGAACATGGGGGTGACAGCTTCTGACATCCCCATGTGCGAATCTGCCTTCATCGAACGAGAGGAGATTCGCAAATGGCCTACTGGAACATCGGCTACCGCAACATCGTCGATGTCGACGGGCAGTTGCTGGCGACCGACGCCGAGGTAATCGACGCCGCATCTTTGCTGTCGAGAGCCAATCGGCCTGCCGATCGCCAGCTCTGGCTGGTCCGCGCCGGAGAGCGGTTCGCGCTCCAGCCGAGGCAGCGCATCCGACTGTCCCAAGACGAGGTTCTCTTCTTCGAATCGTCCGATCCGGTGGAGCTGCGGGCCGCTCACCGGCTTGCAGCCTGAGCGGGGCTCGCAATGATGAACCTCGCGCACTGCGACCAGGGCGACGACACAACGCCATCGCGCCAACCACAAGCAATAGGAGGCATCCTTGCCTGACAAGCAGAAGAAGACGGTCACCATCGTGGTCGAGGGAACCGAGCACGAATGGCCGAAGGAGGGGATCGCCTACGCCGAAGTCGTGACCTTGGAGGTGCCGGACTTCGCCCAGCATCCCGAGATCACCTACTCGGTCCGGTACAAGCGCGGCCACGGCAACAAGCCTGAAGGGACCCTCGTCCCGGGAGCAACGGTCAAGGTCAAGGACGGGATGATCTTCAATGTTTCAGAGACTGGTCAGTCATAATCCGGACCTCGCCGAGCTGGTCGAGCGCGGCTATGCGGTCGCGTTCGACAGCAACTGCCTGGTCGTTCGCGACATCCCCTATCTCGACCAAAAGGGCGCGCTCCAATGGGGCGCTATCGTCGCCAAGCTGGTCTTCCTGGACGAGGATCACGTCGCGCAGGACGATCACCAGATTTACTTCGCCGGCAGCCATCCGCACCAGCTGGACGGCACCCCGGTCCGCAACCTCGCCGGCGGTGCCACGACGATCCAGCTCAGCGCGGCAAGCAGCGACGTGGTCGTGCAGCGCTCCTTCTCGAACAAGCCGAAGCCGGCGGGCAAGTTCGACAATTTCTCCGACAAGATCGTGAGCTACGTCTCGATCATCTCCGGCCCCGCAATCGAGCGCCACGGAGTTTCGCCCCTCACCTTCAGGACAACCGAGGATTTCGAGCCCGACCCGATCTTCAACTTCCAGGACACGCTCACGTCGCGGGCACAGATCGGCGACCTCAACGCCGGCTTCGCCGGGGAGACCGTGGCGGTCATTGGCCTTGGCGGTACCGGCGCGTATCTCCTCGACCTGCTGGTGAAGACGCCCGTGCCCGAAATCCGCGCCTTCGACGGCGACGCCTACCACGTCCACACCGCCTTCCGGTCGCCGGGACGGCTCGCCCCCGAGGAGCTCAACACGCCCAAGGCGACCGTCTACAGCAATCGCTACGATAATTTCCGGCACAGCCTTCACGTCGAGGCGACCTACATCGACGAAACGACGGCCGACCGGCTCGACGGCGTCACGTTCGCGTTCGTGTGCGTCGACAAGGGGTCGTCGCGCGGGGCGATATTCGACCTGCTGATCTCAAGGGGCATTCCCTTCATCGACGTCGGAATGGGCCTCAATCGCAAGCACGGACCGATCGGCGGTATGCTGCGAGCGACCTACTATCCGGCGGCGGAAGCGGCCGCGATGCGCGACCTCCAGCTTGCGGACCTCTCCGATGCAGCCGACGACATCTACCGCGCCAACATCCAAATCGGGGAGCTCAACGCGCTCAATGCCTGCCTCGCTTTAATCCGGTATAAGCAGGTGCGCGGCTTCTATCTCGACGAGGAAAAATTCCGGCACATATTGTTCGGGATCGGCGACTTGCACCTGACCGGCGAGGCAAGCTTTGATGAGGTTTAGGCTTGAACGCGTCCGGAGGATGCCGGCGCAGCTCGAATCCGGCGTACTGTACGTGTCGGAAGCGTATGAGACAGCCGCGCACCTTTGCGCGTGCGGCTGCGGATCGAAGGTGCGCACGCCGCTCGGGCCGGCGGAGTGGACCTTTACCGAAGACACCGTCGGCCCTTCCCTCTCCCCCTCGATCGGCAACTGGCAACGCCCGTGCAAGGCTCACTACTGGATCCGGAACGGCAGCGTTGAATGGGCAAGGCAGTGGTCCCCCAGCCAGATCGCCGAAGGGCGCGTCGGCGAGCAGCGTCGCCGTGAGCGCTATTATGCGGACCTCTACCCCAGAAGCTGGTGGGCACGTCTGTGGCGCCGCCTCCAGTCGCTCTGGAGCCGCAAAACCTGAGAGGATGTGCCTTCGAAAACTTCGCGCGCACCACTCTACACCCTCATTAACGATATCCCATGTCGGAGGAGATCCAAGGCATCGCGAGGCGGCGAGACGCTTCAGCGGCCAGCGCAAGGTGTGTGTGGTAGTACCAAACCACACTTACCTTGCCAAAGGGGGGCTGACGCACTCCTCACGCGGACGCCTGTTCATCGGGAGGTGCGGCGGAAAAGTTCGACAGCTTAAGATTCGAATCGGACGCCAGCCGCCGCCCCACCAAATCGATGAACGCCTGATACCGCTTCAGGCCTAGCTGCTTCGTCTCGTCATCAAAGGGCGGCTGGTGCGCGACCATCGTCAGCTGGTGGTGAACGAACGTGCCAAAAGCTTCGGCCAGAAGATCGACCTTGCTTTCGAGCCGCTCCTGCCCGTGACTGATCCGGTCCAAACGCACTCCGAACCTCTGGTCCAGCTCATGGCCGGCGCGCCGCTCGAGCACGGCCTTCAGCCCCTCCGTCAGCACGGCCGTTTTCGACGAGCCGGACGATGCGCAGAGCCGATCCAGAGCCTCCGAAAGATCGTCGGGCAGATAGAATTGGTGGCGTGTCTTGAACGTCCTCATGGCAGCGCCAGTATGGGGACAGGCCGCGTTGGGCCGAACGGCGCCTCCGCCGCACCAAGAGCCCGCTCACCGCACGTGCGTCCAGCTTACATGCCGATGCTGGGACCTTGCCGCTCACGGCCAATGGTCCAGCTGATACCCCCGCCGCGCACGACCCCCGATATCTCCCGTCCGATCTGCCGCTCCAGCACCGGCCGCCACGGCACCAGGCTGAACTCGAGCGAGTGCTCAACCAGCGCGAACTTGCGGTCGCCGACCTGGACCGCCCCGCGGCAGATACCCTGCACGTGGTCGCCGATCTCGTGCTGACGGAAGGCTCGCCCGCTCTCCCGGCCAATCTTCTCGGCGGCGGCCCTGAGCTCCCGTCGCTCAAGCTGGCCCACAAGGTCGGACCTGAACCGGTAGTCCTCCCCCTCCAGGTCGATCAGCCGCTGGGCCGCTAGCCACTGCATCCGCCGGTCAATTGCTTTTCGAACCTCAGCCCCGAACCCGCGCCCGAGCTCCACCGGCTTCTCAGCAACCATCTCGCGATCGAGCCAGGTCGCTCCGTCGCGCTGGGGCAGGAGATCAAGCCGCTCACCGCTGAGGACCGCAATAGTGACGGGCATCCTCGCCCGAAGCCGCCGCTCGTGCGCCTCGACCCGCTCCAGGTGATCGGCAGGGATCTGCCAGTACCCATCTCCCTCCCGCTCGACAGGAAGGCCGCTGCGGCGAAGCGCTTCCAGCCGGCGGATATGCGCCGTGGCGAATGGCTCGCTGGCGGTGGGGTCGCGGAACTGATGAAGCTCGACGCTGTACCAGCCCTTGCTTGCACCGGCGATCGCCGCGATCGTCCGATCCACCTCCCGCACGCCCGCCTGCCGCGGCTCGACTTGGACAATCGCCCCCGGCCGCGCGTCCAAGGCGCTGGCCCCAACATCGACATAGTGGGTGTGCCCATCCACCCCATCGACGATGAGGAACCGCCGATCGGCATGCTCGTCCGCAAGACCCGACGCGACCAGCCGGCCGACCACCGGCCGCGCATTCGGCGCGTCCGGATCGTAGATCGCCTGGTCCTGCGGCGCCCGCGGCTGCATCGCCACCTTGAGCGCGTGGTTCATCGTGCGGACGATATCGCCACGGCGGCCCATCTCCCGCAGCGTCGTCTCAAGCTCAGGATCGACCTTCCAGCGGCCGCCGCGCTGCTCGCTGGCCAATCCCATCCCCGAGAGCGTGCGCAGCCGTGCCGTGCGCAGGTCCTGCTCGACCCAGCTGCCGCGCCGCGGATCCACCAGCCCCTCCGCATCAATTGAACGGATCAGCCGTCGATCAATGCCAGTCAGCCGCTCCTGCTCGACCTCCCGGAGCTGCGAGCGAAGGATCTCCCGCTCAGTCCTCGGTCCCAGGTCCAAGTTTACCAGCTCGGCGGCACGCTCCCGCAGCCCCTGCGTCAGGTACTCGCGAGCGATGATCAGGTCCTTGCCGCGATCGTCCTTTCCCCGGACGATGACATGGCTGTGCGGGTGCCCGGTGTTGAAGTGGTCGACGGCGACCCAGTCGAGCTTAGTCCCGAGGTCCTTCTCCGCCTGGGCCATGAACCGCCGGACGAGCGGCTTCAAATCCTCATATTCGGAGCCGTCCTCCGGCGCGACGATGAAGCGGAACTGATGGCGGTCTCCCTCGCCCCTGGCGACGAAGTCCTTGCCGTTCGCCCGATCCTCCCGCTCGGAGTAGAGCGCGCCCCGCTCGCCTTCGCGCGTCGTGCCGTCCCGCTGAAGGTAACGCATGTGCGCCGTCGCGCGCGCGAGTCCCTTCCGGCCCAGCTTGACGATACTGGCCTTCACCACCACCCGCCGCGCGGTTGGGCCCCTATGCCTGGGCCCACTCGACAGCACTCGCCCGGCGCCGGCACCGCGGCCGATGCGGCTGCCGTCGAACTTCCGAGCAGCGCCACCACGCGCCCGCGAGCCGCCAGCGAGCTGGACCGCCTGCCGAATGCGGCTTGCGAACCGTTTGCCGCTCCCGCGGCCGCGGTCGCCGATGCGGCCGAGCCACAGCTCAAAATCGTCTTCCTGTGCCATGACAAGGGATATGAGGCGAGGCCGGGGATCGGCTTCAAGGTCCTCCACAATGCGCCGCAGGAATCCGCCACCTCTTGAGCAAGTGGAGGCATGCGCCCCCGCATGCCTCCACAAAAAACGATGTGCAGACGCCACTTTCAGGGCCTCAGGGAGGCACTGCTTTAATCTTGCCATCACTATACTCTCTTTGCCTCACACCTGCGCCTACCCTTCAGCTCATCGGGCTATGGACGCCACAGGACCCCCCTGGACGGTACTCTCCCGGGGGGTTGGCGGTAGCATCGTCGAGTACAAGAAAGCGGGAGCGACGCTGCCGCGCCGCCCCCGCGAGAGGACTTCAGTGTAGCTATCGCGCCCGGAGAAGCTCCAATTCGGCCTCTCCGCGGCCTTGGAACCGCCGCTTCCAGAGCAGCTCGACCGCCGCCCCTTCGCCATCAACCAGGCACATCCCGATGTACCAGCGCCCGTCCAGCACGCTCAAGATCGCGACCCGAGAGAGCTCTTGGGACGCATCCTCATCGTCGAAATCGAGGCCGATCTGCTGCCCGAGATACCGCTCCCGGACGCGCGCTCCCCACAGAAAATCGACCGCTTCGGCCTCCAGAATCCGCTCCGCGAGAACCGCCCCGAACTCCGCCCGAAGCGCGTCAATCGCAGCATCGGAACTTCGAAAAACTGTCGCCATCATGTTCATCTGTCGTCTCCTTCAGCCTCGTCTTCCGATCGAAGACGGCGCCTGCGGAGCGGGCGGCGAGGCGGCTGTCAGGGCCGCCGAAGGCGCCGCGAAGCGGGGCGCGGGGGAGCCGATTTGCGCAGCAAATTGGGGGGACCGCGCAGCCTTGATAGCCGTTTCGCCGCACGCCACACTGGGCCTTTACGAGACGAGACCTCCCTCCCCCGCAGCCTCTCCTCCCGCTGCGAACACGACCGCGGGGCTTGTTCCGAGGTTCGAAAGCATCGCGATGAACATGCAAGAAGCCCCGGCAGCCGGAGCCGCCGGGGCGTCAGGTGAGGCCCTCAGAATGGCACGTCGTCGTCCAGATCCTGCTGCGGCTCGGAGGCCTCGCCGGAAGCCGACTGCCGCGGCCGGCTCAGGAACTGGACATCGTCGGCGATGATCTCGGAGCCGAACCGCTCGATGCCTTCCCGGTCGGTCCAGCGGGTGTAGTGGAGCCGGCCGCGCACCGAAACGAGCATGCCCTTGGTCGCATGCTGCGCGATGATCCTGCCGAGCCCGTTGAAGCAGGTGATGCGGTGCCACTCGGTGTCCTTGGCGGTGAACCCGCTCGCATCCTTGTAGGTCTTGCCCTCGCTGTCGCGCTTCGGACGGCTCGTGCCGAGGCTGAAGCTGGCGATGTCGGTGCCGCTGTTGGCCGAGCGAAGCTCGGGGTCGGCGCCCAGGTTGCCGACGAGGATCACGATGTTGGTCATGTCGAAAGTCTCCTGTTCCCGTCGCCGGGACCACCCCGTCGACAGCCCGCAGAGAGGCGCGGCGAATGCGGCGGCGCGCACCGAAGGCGAAGCCGCAGGGGAACCCCGGCCCGAGGCCGGCGCGGGCAGCCCAAAGGGCAACACGGGCCGAAGGGCCGCGGGTTGCGCACCGCCGCAGCCGCGCCAGGAGGGCTGAAGAAAGGAGATGGGGGTGGTCCAGCCGGGAGCAGCCGTACGCCCGAGACTGGCAAAAAAAGAGAGTCGGGCGGTGCCCTTGGGCTCATCGAGCCGGTCTTCGCCGGCTACTCCGCGGCTCGTGCCTGCGCCTCCAGCATCGCGATCCGTTCCGAACAGACCACGTGCACGACCTGCCCGAGCTCTTCCACGCGAGGATCGAGCCAAGCCAACTCCTCCGCGCTGATACGGTAGTGCTTGGAGTAGCGTGCCTTCACGTAAGCGGCCTTGAGCTTCTCGAACAGCGACCGCTCGCGCTTCGTGTCGTTCGGCCAGACATAGGTGAGACGCCGGTCAATCCGCTCCGCCTGCGTCCTCAGAAAGCCGATATTGTGGATGTGCGGCGTATAGAAAGTGCAGACGAGCAGGACGCAGTGGTAAAGGCGTTCCGCCGTCTGATGCAGGTCGAACGCGGCGTCCTTCAGGTAGCCCTGCTGGACATCGAATTTGGCAATGTTGAAGCGTTTCAGGGCGGAGGGATACCACTCTTCAAAATATTCCTTCGCCATCGCCAGAGCCTGCTCTGGCGTCTTCGCTTTCGGCTCCGGGAGGTCGCTGTCGTCGCTCTGGTAGAGGGCGATCCCCTCCTTCGCGACGTCGATGAAGAAGTACCGGCCGTGAGCGAGCCCGTCGTTCACCTCCTGACGAGAGTGGACGATGAAGTTGACGGGAGTGCGCAGCGTCTTCGTGATCGACAGCTCTCGCGTCAGTCGGTCCTCCGGCTTCGACCAATATTCCACCCGATCCGTAAGCCTCTGGTCGTCGACGATGATCAACAGGTCGAAATCGGACTGATAGCCTTTCGCGGTATGAGGCTCGTCGACCCAGTCCCCGCGCGCGTAGGAGCCGTAGAGGATGATCTTCTGAATGCGCGCCTTGCGCTTCCACTCCTGCGTTGCGAGGGCGACCTTCTCATCGAATTCCTCGAACAGGATGCGCACCACGCGCTCCAGCTCGCGCTGCTTGGCAGGGGGAAGATGGTCGAGGTCGGTTCGCATCGAGATCGATCCTAAGAGGTCCGGGCGCCGGTGGCGAGGGCAAGACAGCGCCCCAGGTTGTCAGAACCAGCGCTCCCACAAGCTCAGCTTTCGGCCGTCCAGCTGCTTCGAAAGCTTGTAGATCGCCTTCGCCATGTGGCGCTCCACCTGGCGCACAGTGAAGCCCGTCCGCTCCGCGATCTCCTCGTAGGACATGTCGTCCAGGCGGTGCGCCAAGAAGATCTCTCTCTGCAGCTTCGGCATGTTGAGCATGGCCTCTTCCATGCGGCGCAGGAGATCGGGACCGTGATCGGGTGTGTCGGACATGGCGGCATTCCTCCTGGGAAGGAGGCCGGCCGCGTCCGAATGACGTGCCTCCCGCCTCCGCCCGCACGTCCGCGCCCTCTCCTCTGCGGCCCATGCGCCACCCCGCGCGCCGAAGCGCGGCCCCCGTACGGACTGTGAGACCATGTTTGGGAACATGTGCCGGCGCCTTGGCTATAGCGTCGGCCAGCCGCATCGGGCGCCGCGGCCGGCCGAAGCCGACGTAACATGCTAGCCCGCAAGCGAGCGCTCCCGCAACCATCTGCCGCGAAGGGAGGCCTGGACCGGCGTGAGCCAGTCCAGGCCGAGCGGCTACTAGGCCGCTTGAGAGGCGCGCGCGGAACGCTTGGGATTGATCCCGAGCGGGCCACGCCGATCGACGACGGGAACGCCTTTCTCCTTCGCCTGGATGACCAGACGCTCGAGCACGCCGTTGCCGGCGAAGGCCACCAAGCAGCGCGGGTTGAGCGAGAGCATCTGTTCGTTGCGCTTGAACCCGGCGCGCTGCCCAAGGCGGCTGTCGAGCCCAAAGGCGAGCTGCGGAACCTTGCGCCGCTCGGCCCAGGAAGCTGCGAGCCGATCGACGCCCTTGCTGTCGCCGCCGTGGACGAGGACCATGTCGGCGATGCGGTCGCGCACCTTGTCGAGCGTGTCCCAGACGTTGGTGGCGAGCGTCTTTGCCTCCTCGTCGGTGTCGAAGGAGAGGCGGCCGCCGGCGAACAGCACC